>NZ_FUKI01000045.1 GCF_900163755.1 Crenothrix polyspora
AAATGCCAAACACTATATCGCCTTATGGCATGTTTAATAAAGGTTTTTAATGCGTTTGCCCTGACTGCCTGTTCGACGATGGGGACGAAAGTTGATCCAAATGCTTTGGCTTCATTTACAAAAGGGAAAACCACTTATAGCGAAGTGATTACTGCACTGGGCGAACCAAACCAATCTACGGTTAATGCCAATGGCGAAAAGATTTTAACTTATTCATATTCCAAAACACGTATGAATCCAGCTACTATGATCCCACTTGTAGGTCTTTTTGTTACTCCTGCTGATATTAAGAGTTCGACGGTAATATTAAATTTTGATAAAAACTCAGTGCTGAGTGATTACAGTTTATCAAACGGACAATACTAAAGGCTGTTTCTGTTTGATAATGAAATAGTTTGGTTGATAGCGGGATTCGGTGGCTTCTTAGGCAGAAAATGCGACAAGGAGCCAGGTGCAAAAAGTCTTTAGCAATGCCTTCAGTGCGTTATGAATTTTACGATAGTAATCCAGGCATTGAAAGAAGCTAATAGTTGTGTATAAGGGGATAAGCTTAATTATGATTTATAAGATTTTTTTAATGGTCTTTGTACCCAGTGTTTTTTTACTATCAGCACCTGTCGCACAGGCAGCTGTTTTATATAAATTAACTGAACTGGGAGTTTTTAATAATACGCTAACTTCTCTTCATCCTATTGCAAGTCGTGGAATAGCTATAAATAATAATGGACAGGTTGTTGGTTCGTCTGATCCTAACGGGTGTGATTAAAAGTGCGGGGGCTTGAAAATATTGGGGTGGCGTTATGATTATTTGGCATTAATGAGCCAATTTGGAGTTTGAAAGTATCAAAAAAATACTAAAAACACCCCTAAAACCGACTGAATCTCTGAGAAATAAAATATCCCCCCGCACTTTTAATCACACCCGATCCTAACCTATCTATGACATACCCAACGGCTTTTATCACCAATACCAAAGGGATTATTAACAGTGATACCTCCTATTTTACCGAAGCATTGAGCATTAATACGAGTGGCCAAGTGGCAGGCTATTTTCAGGCGCATTCACACCGTATTGGTGCTATAGGCCCTTATGCGGTGCTTGTTACTAAAAATAAAGTAAAAAATTTGGATACGTTGGGCAGTCAATATAGCTTTGCTTACGACGTAAACGATAAAGGCGAAGTAACAGGCTACAGGGCAGTCAAAACCGGGGGTGATCGTGCCTTTGTCGTAACCAGTAAGGGTGTTATGAAAGACTTACCTAGCGATACCGGTGTTTCTGCCACTTATGCGTATGCCATCAACAATAAAAGTCAGGTAGCGGGTTATGCGTCAACACATGTGGGTGATCGTGCATTTGTTACCCTTAATGGCGCAATGAAATATTTGGGCGTATTAGGCGGGTTTTACAGTAAGGCTTACGGGCTTAACGATAAAGGTCAAGTTGTTGGCCTGTCGGATGTCGCCTATAACAGTCCGTATACTCATGCTTTTGTTACTGTTAACGGCGTTATGAAAGATTTGGGCGCGTTACGTGCTAAAGATAGCAGTACTGCGCTAGGCATTAATAGCCAAGGCCAAATTGTGGGATACAGTAGCAGTGACACAAAGAGTATTGGTAACATAACGGGGTGGAGCAGCGCTTGGATGTCGGTAGCTGATCGTGCGTTTGTTACGATCAAAGGCAAAATGACAGATTTAAATAGCTTGATCGATCCGCGTATAAAGTGGACGTTGGCGCGGGCGAATGCCATTAACGATCAAGGCCAAATTACCGGTGTTGGTATCAATCCTAAGGGTGTACGAACCGCCTTTTTATTGTCACCAATCAAACAGCGTTGGTAACAAAAAGGCGTAGAAATACGGTTAGGAACGTGCATGAAATAACTTGAACAACTTAAACGCCACCACCGTTCGTGCTGAGCCTGTCGAAGCATGAACTTGCTCAAGTTATTTCGTGCGCGTTCCTTAGTCTCTCAAATTAAATAGAACTGCTATTGCTGCAAACAATATCTCAGGAAAAGCTGGACATGAGTTGGATACAGCTCTAAAAAATATTCAAACTGCATATGCAAATTGATAGGACTCAGCTCCGTCTAACAAAAGTCATAATTTCTAATAACTGTCGAAGTGTGTCGTTCATGCTTCGACAAGCTCAGCACGAACGGTAGCTGTAACTGTCCTAAATTGAAAATGCTGTATTACCATAAAAATCGCCACCCAAATGATTATGGATGGCGATTTTCTGACCTAATTCGCTTCAGGCACCACCGAAAACAAGGCACGACCTAAACGTTCATGCACTCGTTGAGTAGGATGTATTTCGTCAAAAAAAAGAAAAGAATTCATCTTGGCATTATTACAGGCGGGGTAATACTTAAAGCCTGCACTGCTGTAACACGCCTGCTGAGTATCATTAAAGTTGTAGGCTTTACCGTTATTGCCTAAGCCTTTAAAAAAAGACAGCAGATCAAATAACACAATTTTCACGCCCTTTTTCTTGTCAATCTGGGCAACAGTTTGCGCCAGCTTTTTATTAAAGAGGCTGGTTCTTTGGCTGGCATAGCTAACCAGATTAGGTTTGCTGGCAGCGGCCAATGCGTGAGTTTCCGGTATGCTGCCAATATCGGGGGAATTAACCACGAGAAAATGCGTTGCACCAGCAGTAGCCAATTGTGACAATGCGCTTTGTATATTGCTGGTAGCTTTATTCAATAAGGCTGCTGCCGCTTTTTCAGGTTGATCACGCATATCGCGTATATCATTACCGCCCAAAAAAATCACATACAACGTATCAGCACGGGCTTTGCCAGCTTGGCTTTGTAAAAATACCGCTAATTGTGCATTTAAATCAATGCCGCTAATACCTGCCGCCCGTGCGCCCGCAACAGAAAAATTATTACCGTTGACCGTTCCATCCAAATGTAACGATGGTTTTAACGGCAAGCCCAAGAATTTCGCTAAATACGAGACAGCCATCGCGCCATTGGTAAAGCCATGTTGATACGGTGACTTGTTAAGAAAACTGTAGGTTGGTAAAGAGGCGAGGTTACCGCTATCCGATAAGCTATCACCAAAAACGACAAGCTTGGTATACGGTGCGGCAATAAGTGGCAGCGGCGCTAATAAAGCAACGCACAGCAGAATTTTTTTGTACAAACACGTTAACATAGCATTTACTCCAATGAGGTTAATGAATCATAAACCAAAGTCAATAGTACCGCTAAAGCCTTATCGGTGGTAATAAAAAAAGCTCATGCTGCGCGTTATTTAATATGATTAGGCGTGACTCAGAGCATTGCTTTTTAGCGAATCGCCTGAATGGTGCTTGCGAAATCTGGGTTTTCATCTGGCAAACTGTGTTTTTTTCGTGATTTATTGGTAATTACTATTTTTTTGAATCGCCTGTTTTTTTTGCATTTAAAAATGTAAATATTAACAATACCTTCGCCAATTTTGGCTTTTAACCTAAACTCGATGAAAATCAGCTTGGGCGGCTATAGTTAAATCAATGACTTAGATGTGCTTGAAGCTCCATTTTCAACTGATTTTATCCGTTTGGCGAAGGTATTGATTAATAAATAGCTTTTAAACCAAGACTTCTGCACAAACAGGCTGGTTTAAAAATTGAGTGGGGCTTGCCGTATAACCATAAGCCCCTGATTGATAAACCACCACAAAATCACCTATCTCCGCGATAGGTAATTCCATTTTATCGGCCACTATATCCAATGGGGTACACAAAGAGCCAACAATAGTCACTATTTCTCTTTCAGTAACGGCCATTTTATTACCAATTGCTACAGGGTAATTTTTTCTAAGCACCTGACCAAAGTTACCCGATGCGGCCAAATGATGATGCAAGCCCCCGTCAACGACTAAAAAAGTTTGTCCACGCGATACTTTTTTATCGATAATTTGGCACACATAAACCCCAGCTTCCCCCACCAGATAACGACCAAGTTCAATAATCACCTCGGTTTGCGGCTGTTCGGCTTTAAGATACAGCATAGCGTCAGTCAGCGCATCGCCAACCTGGCGAATATTTAATGGCGTATCACCTGGAAAATAAGGAATACCATAACCGCCACCGATATTAAGTTTTTTGAGTGGGGTAGGGCAGTGCGCTGCCAGTGTAATTGCTAGAGCAATGCTTTTTTGTTGTGCTTCGCTGATAGCCTCGGCATTTAAATTTTGCGAGCCGCTGTAAATATGGAAACCTTTAAAATCTAAAGCTAAGGTCTTAATGCGTTGTAAAACAGCAGGTAACTGTTCTTCATCAATACCAAACGGTTTAGCACCACCGCTCATTTTCATACCCGATGCTTTTAACTCAAAAGCGGGATTGATACGCACGGATACATGGGCTTGAATACCGGTTTTTTCTGATAATTGCGCGATGGTTTCCAATTCATGAAACGACTCGATATTTAAAGTAATACCCGCAGCAATTGCTTGTGATAATTCTTGTGAGCGCTTGCCAGGCCCCGCCATACTGATATTGCCAGCGGCCATAGTGGTATCAAGTGCCACTTTCATTTCTCCCGCAGAGGCTAAATCCAAGCCATCAACAATATTGGCCATATGTTGTACAACCGCTGGCATCGGATTGGCTTTCATTGCGTAATGAATCTTTAAATCTGCCGGCATGGCCGCTCGCACATCAAGAACACGCTGGCTCATCAGTTGCCTGTCGTAGGCATAAAACGGTGTTGATCCAACCCGTTGAGCCAGGCGATTGAGTGCTATACCACCGATTAGCAGCGTGTTATTACACACCGGAAATTGCGCCATACTGGTGTGTTGCGGCAAGGATTTAATCATGATTGAAACTGTTGGCAAATGTTTCGGCCAAGGCTTTACGGTCTATTTTGCCATTGGGATTTTTGGGTAACAGTGACAATACCTTGATTTTAGCCGGTAGCATATAGCTGGGCAATTGGGTTTTACACAGATTAATGAGCGCTTGTTCGTCATGAAAATTATCGGCATCATTGACGCTGATAACAACTAAAATCGCCTGTCCTAAAGTTTCGTGTTCTATTCCGATGGCGGCAGCTTCTTTGGCAAAACCAGACGCATAAATTACTTCTTCAATTTCGGTAGGGCTAACGCGATAGCCGGAGGTTTTTATCATGTCATCTTTGCGGCCAACAAAATATAAATAACCGTCTTCATCCTGGGTTACGGTATCACCAGACCAGACGGCAATTTCTGGCAATGGCAAACCTTGGCACTTAACAGGGCTGGGTTTAAAGCGTTCAGCGGTTTTAATCGGATCATTCCAGTAACCCAGTGATACCAATGCACCACGGTGTACAAGTTCGCCAGGCTCGTGAGCATCGCATAAAGAGCCATCTTCACGTACTACTAAAATTTCTGCATTTGGGATAGCTTTGCCAATGGAGTCAGGTCGATTATCAATTTGGTCAGGGGGCAAATACGTTGAGCGAAACGCTTCGGTTAAACCGTACATGAGAAAAAATTGGCTGGCCGGTGTTTTTGCACGCAGTGCGGTCAACAGTGTTTTGGGCATTTTACCACCGGAATTGGTCATATAACGTAAATGCGTATTAATACTGGCTGGCCAGGTTAAGTTGGCTAATTGTGCCCACAAAGGTGGTACAGCGGCTAAGCCAGTGATTTTGTGGGTTTCCAGCGCTATAATCACATCTCGCGGTAGTAAATAATCCAGTAATACGCAGCATGCGCCTTGTAACAAACAACTGGTGAGCTGGTTTAAACCATAATCAAAACTGAACGGTAAAACTGCCAATAAACGATCCTTCGCAGTAATATTTAAATACTCGCTGACACTTTCAGCACCAGCAATCAGGTTTCTATGCGATAACACCACCCCTTTGGGCTTACCGGTACTGCCAGAGGTGTATAAAATAGCCGCCATGTCGGTGTCGATAACCGTAGGTAATACACGGGTATTATCAGCTTTAGCCAGAAAATTTTGCCAATTTAACAACTGCTGTGTTAATACAATATTGGGTACTTCCTCTGTGTCAACCAAAATAACACTCTGTAAGTCGGAGCAATTTGCTAGGCCAGATGCCAAAGATTGCAAACGATTTTTAGAGGTGATTAATAGCTGAACATTGCAATCATTGAGAATATAAGTTACTTGCGCAGGTTTTAACACCGAATTAATCGGTACAAATACGCCGCCTGCTTTTGAAATAGCTAAAAAACTGCTGACGGTTTCTATTTGTTTCGGTAAATAAACAGCAACCCGCTGGCCAGGTTTTATATGCAAACTGTGTAAAGCCTGAGCCTGTTGACAAACCAGCTTATCAAGGCATTGATAGCTTAGATTGGTTTTTTTATAGACAACAGCCGTGGCGAGGGGTGTAAAAGCGCACGCGTGTGTCAGAAGTTGATGCAGTAATATGGGCATAGAGGCGATTGTGGTTGTTAGTGATTTAACCTGTTATAACAAGGCTTATACTGGATAAAAATGTAAAAGCCGTCTGCATTTGTAGTGTCTTATTGCCTATTTTGGCTACTACAGCGTTTTCACAGCTCAATAGTTACAGCGTAACCGTTCGCACTGAGCTTGTCGAAGTGTGCCGTTCATGCTTCGACAAGCTCAGCACGAACGGTGGCTGTAACTGTCCTAAGTTGAAAACGCTGTAACTTAACGTGGGATAAAAAATAATAACATTCAAGTAGAGCTGGGCTACCTGCTGTTTCTCAACCCAACCTATATTGTCTCTTATTAAACTGGTAGCCCATATTTGTATGGCGAAACTTTACCTAAAAAGTATAGCCACTAAATAAGTGCTGTAGGCATAAATTGTACCGAACTGTATTTTTAGAGTTTATTTGTAACGTTTATAAAACAGGCTGTGTGCTTCTTATTTAC
This sequence comes from Crenothrix polyspora, assembly GCF_900163755.1. Taxonomy (GTDB): domain Bacteria; phylum Pseudomonadota; class Gammaproteobacteria; order Methylococcales; family Methylomonadaceae; genus Crenothrix; species Crenothrix polyspora. The sequence continues at coordinate 6,875 of NZ_FUKI01000045.1, forward strand.
AGTGCTGCTGACAGAACGATGTGTTGCTGTATCAGTTGCCTTGTTACAACATCTTCGCCAAAATTTATTTTACAAATAAATTATTAAATAACATGCAATACAGCGTTTTCAACTTAGGACAGTTACAGCCACCGTTTGTGCTGAGCTTGTCGAAGCATGAAGGGCACACTTCGACAAGCTCAGTGCGAACGGTTACGTTGTAACTATTGAACTGTGAAAACGCTGTATGTGTAATTATTACAACTGAATAATTCGGTTTTCCCATCTAATTTCACTAAATCGATTAACTTAAACATCGAGTACCACCAAGCATCTGTTCTGCCATTTCTGGATACGTCCAGCTACTCGATGACGTAATTACTGATTTATTGTAATCTTAATACTACTGATGTCAGACTTTGTCTATAAGTGGTAAAATGAATTGACATTTTTTCATCTTTGCCTTACTTTGGTATTCACCGGCAACTGATTTAATAAGTTAGTTATTGGTCTGTCTAATGACCTGAGCGGGTTCAAAATAATTTCGCAACTCGATGCCAAAGGGGAGCGATGTGACAGAAAGTCAGGGAAGATAAAAATTAAATGCAGGAAGAGCGCCGCTTGACGTTACGAAACGTTTCGTTCTTTCTTCAAACAGAAACAGTTCTAGTTAAGGAGAACAGAGGTATGGAACAGAATAGTGTAGTTGCTGTGGTAGGGCTGGGTTACGTTGGATTGCCATTAGCGGTTGAGTTTGGCAAAAAATATGAAACATTGGGTTACGACTTATCGGAAAGTAAAATAGCCAGTTATCGGCGTTATTGCGATCCAACCGGTGAGGTGTCCAGTGACGATTTACGTGCTGCAATTGGCTTGCAGGTCAGCTCTGATCCTGCTGCTTTAGCGAAGGCCGATTTTATTATCATTGCCGTGCCTACCCCCATAGATACCGCGCATCAGCCAGATTTTTCACCGCTTATCTCATCGTCAATCACAGTCGGCAAGCATTTAAAAGCCGGTGCGATTGTCATTTATGAATCAACTGTGTATCCGGGTGCTACTGAAGACGTGTGCATTCCCATACTGGAGCGTGAATCCGGTTTAACGTGGCAACATGATTTCCATGTTGGCTACTCGCCAGAGCGTGTTAATCCCGGTGACAAAGAACATACTATCACCAAAATTACCAAAGTAGTTTCTGGTGACAATGCCGTCACGCTGGAAAAAATTGCTCATTTGTATGGCAGTGTCATTACCGCAGGCGTACACCGCGCCAGCTCCATTAAAGTGGCAGAAGCCGCTAAAGTAATTGAAAACACCCAGCGCGATTTAAATATTGCTTTAATGAATGAGCTGGCAATTATTTTTAATCATATCGGTATCGATACGTTGGAGGTTTTAAAAGCGGCGGGTACAAAATGGAATTTTTTACCATTTCGACCGGGTTTGGTGGGTGGGCATTGTATCGGGGTTGACCCTTATTATCTCACCCATAAAGCAGATATGGTGGGCTATCATCCGTATGTTATTTTAGCTGGACGGCGCATTAACGATGGCATGGCCGCCTTTATTGCTCAACAAACCAGTAAGCATTTAATGAGTGCCAATTGCTGTGTAAAAACCGCTAAAATCATTGTTTTGGGATTAACGTTTAAAGAAAATTGCCCCGATTTACGCAATTCCAAAGTCGCTGATGTGGTGTTTGAGCTGAAAGATTTTGGTTGGGATGTGTTTGTTCACGATCCGGTTGCTTGCACAGCGGATGCTTTGTATGAATATGGAATTAGTTTGGTTGCATGGGATGAATTACCCCAGGCTGATGCCATTGTTGCTGCTGTCTCTCATGATGAATATTTGGTTTTATCGCAAACCGCGTTATTAGCGAAACTGAAACTGGGTGGTTTATTGGTGGATGTGAAATCGGTTTATGATCCTGTTGCGCTGGCAGCGGCAGGCTATCAATTTTGGCGTTTATAAAGCATTACTGAATGCGATTGCAGTATTGAGTGCTTGGTAAAAAGTAAGTATCGACACCTGGCGGCTTATTTTATGTGTTAGTTACAGCGTTTTCACAGTTCAATAGTTACAGCGTAACCGTTCGCACTGAGCTTGTCGAAGTGTGCCGTTCATGCTTCGACAAGCTCAGCACGAACGGTGGCTGTAACTGTCCTAAGTTGAAAACGCTGTAATTAGGAATTAAAACGAACAGCGTCGATTAATTCATTCTGCTGGACGGTTCTCTTCGTATCGGAAGGCAAAAGTTAAAAACGGAAATATCGAGTAAGGCCATGAAAAAAAGAAAAAACACGATCACAGACCTAAATCTTAATTTCAATACAGGCTATGATGCCACGGCTATTTTAGAGACCGGCTTACTATCTGACATCGTCAGACCCAAACGCATTCTGGTGCGTGTGCTGGCCTTAGCCATTATTATTGCGGCCATGACCGTGGTGTTGGAACTGCGCTGGGATAACATGAATTATTACTGGTATCAACCGCTGACTAACACCTACTCGATTGCGATTGCCGGTTTTATCTTATCGCGTTTTGTGTTGTCGTTGTGTTATCGCCCCCCCAAAGACGTAGGCTTGTTGCCTACGGTGAGCATTATTATTACGGCTTTTAATGAAGAAGATGCGATTTATCGCACGGTTGAATGCTGCTATGCCATTGACTATCCAGCACATAAATTTAAAGTGATTGTGGTGGATGACGGTTCCACCGATGCAACTTTAGTCGAGGTAAGTCGCGCTCAGGTACGTTGGCCGGAGTTAATTTTGGATGCTTTTGAAAAAAACAAAGGTAAACGCGAAGCGATGGCGGCGGGCGCTCGGTTAGCTAAAGGCGAAATTTTAGTGTATGTCGATTCAGACAGCTTTTTAAGGCGTGACAGTGTCAGTAAAATTGTACAAGGCTTTGCGGATCCGCGCGTTGCAGCGGTTGCTGGCCATACTGAGGTTGCTAACGTCACTAAAAATAGCCTGACCCGTATGCAGCAGGCGCGGTATTACGTGGCATTTAGGGTGATAAAGGCTGCTGAAAGCGTATTTGGTACGGTGTCATGTTGTCCGGGTTGTTTTTCTGCGTACCGACGGACTTGCGTGATGGAGGTGCTGGATACGTGGTTAAATCAGCATTTTTTGGGGGTGCAAGCCACGTTTGGTGATGATCGTAGTTTAACCAATTATTTGCTGCGGAAATACCAGGTCATTTACTCGTCTGATGCGGTTGCCACCACCATTGTGCCTGAAGAGCATCGCAAATTTTTAAAGCAACAACTGCGTTGGAAAAAATCATGGTTCAGAGAAACTTTGATTGCTGCGACTTTTATGTGGAAGAAGCCGCCGCTGGCCACTGTTGCGTTTTATGCCCAGTTGCTTTTCCCGATTGTTGCGCCTATTTTAATTTTACGCATCTGTGTCTGGTTGCCTTATGCCAATGGCGATTTACTGTCACCGGTGATTTATTTAGTCGGCACGGTACTCATCGGCATGATGTTTTCAGCCTACTATTTATTCTGGAAAAGTGATCGTTACTGGATTTATGGCCTGTATTTCACGTTATATTATTTATTGTTTTTGGTATGGCAAATGCCTTATGCCATTGCCACACAACGCGATAATAAATGGGGGACGCGATGAGTAGTTCACAAACATCACCCCAAAAACTAACGCCACCCCCCGTTTACGATCGCCGAAGCAAAGGGCGAGTGATACACAAAGATGCGAGCAAACATCGAATTTTGCCGGAAGATCATAAGCGGGAATTTTCGCACAATCAGTCCGTGTTGCAACCCTTACAAGATCGTCGGAACATGCCTCGAACGTCACCGGTAAATCATTGGCGCAATCTGCTGATCTGGGTGGGTTTAATACTGGCCGCTATGGGTGTTAACCAAGCGTTCCATTTTTTTTTCAACCATGTGTCTCCGCCGTTGTCAGTCATGCCGGCGCTAAATAGTGTGGAAAACGAGGCGTTTATGGCGCTCAATGTGAAGATGGTGGATGCGGGTGCAGCACATTCGGTGGTATTAGATAGCGCTTTGAAAAAACAATTAGCGGCGTTAAAAAAAGCGCATTACACAGCAGTAAAACTTGAGCAGATTAATCGTTGGCAACACAGCGCTAGCGCCGAGTTGCCTGCCAAGCCGGTGTTAATTACGTTCGATGAGGCCAGGCGCGACACGATGGAAATCACCGATGCTATTTTGGCCTCTTTAGGTATGTCGGCACTGGTTTTTGTGGATGTTGATAAGCTGAATAAGGGCAATCTCCAGTTGGTTTCTTGGCATCAGCTTGAAAAATTAGTCCGCAGTGGCCGATGGGATGTGGGTATATCGGGTTGTGTAGGCGGTGATGAGAGTGCTTTTACTTCTGACACATTGCTGGCACAAAAATTTGTTCGCCAACGTGAACAACTTGAGCGCCAATTACAGATACCGATAACCACGGTGAATTGCACACGCAGAGCATCCATCAATACCGCTAACGGGGTTGCGCGGTGGAACAAAGCCTTACAAGAGGCTTCTTTGCAAACTGGCTTTGTGGCTGCGTCGTTCGGGGCAAATTACAGACAAGATACTAAAACCCATTTCAAACGTATTGATGTAACAGTACCCAGCAGTGCAGCGCAACTGTTGGCTACGCTCAATCGTTACGCGCCACGCCGCACTGCTTTTGTGGATAGTTTTCACAGCAAAAACCTTGATTCCAATTGGGTCGTGGGTAATGGCTCGATCGTCCCTGACAATGGCCTACTTACTCTGCAAAGCAAGGACGGTGAACAAGGGGCGTTAATGACGCTAGGCGGTACGGAGAAGTGGCAGGATGCTGAGGTCGAGGTTAGCTTAAAAAACAAACCCAATGGTCAGTTTTGGATTGCTTTGCGGCAAGGCATAGGGCAGTCTTTTTTACGATTGGGTTTGGCAAACGATAAGGTCATGCTGCAAGAAACCAATGGTAGCGGTCTGACTAAGGTATTGGCTGAGCACGCATTACCGATTGATACCCTGACCTTAAAGCTGCGGGTGGTGGGGTCGCGTGTTATGGCATATTTAAACGGTGTACCTTTATTGGCAAGGCCTGTTAAAACGACACATACCGCAGATCACGGTGCATTCTCACTGGCTGTGTGGCCTGACAGCTCCGGTGTTAAAGCGGGTGCTGCAAGCGCATTCGCCCAAGTGATGAAAATATCGGCTACGCCCTTAGCGCAAAAAAGCGCGATTGTTGCGCCTGTATTAGGGGCGGTTGCGTGGGCAAAGCTTCGTCAACAAGCCGATACGCTCTCGATAGTCAGCCCTAACTATTTTACGTGGTCAGGTGGTGTAGCTAAATCGCTAGCGCGGCATAATATTTCTTTGGAAATATTTGCGTGGCATCATCATTTAAAGATTTTGCCTGCTGTCTTGATTAACGAGGCTACCCCATTATCAGAGATAAAGGCATTGACTGAACAAGCGTTAATTTGGGTTGCTGATCCGTCCTATCAAGGACTTAATATTATTTTAAAAAATAGCGTTGTTGACGAAAAGTGGCAAGCATTTTTGAACACTGTTAAGCAGCGTCTAAGCCAACTGGATAAAACCTTAGTGGTAACGCTATTAAATGACAACAGCACGTTGCCAATAACGCAACAAGATGGGTTATTGCTGGTGACTGACCAAATGCGTTTTATATCGACAGCACCCATTGTGCTGTATCCACACAGTGCGAAACCATAGCCTTGAATCTTAAGTAGCGAACGCACTGATTTTAATATTAACCGACTAAGAGGTTTGAGAGATGACTAATTTTCGAAAGAGAGACAAGAGAGAGCGTACATCCTTAGTAGCGTCGAATACAGTGGCAGATGTGTATGGAAAAATAGGTAAGCTATGCAATATTGCCTTGCGTTTGCGGGGTATGCCGTTAGCGATCGCATTAACGGCCACATTAGCGATTAATGTATCGGGAGATAATTTAATCAGTGTGGCTAATGCAGGTCCGCAGGCGGTCTCCAAGCCGGTATTATCCAAGCCGACGCTAATTCTCAGCGCCACTAAGCGACAACAGGCCGTTGTAGGAGAGTTGTTGCGGCCAACTGCAGGAGGGGCGTTGCAGGCAATTGTAGGAGTGCCATTGGACAATATTCTAGTGCATCTTAAAAATCCTGGTCAGGAAACTGATAACGCACGTTTGCGTATATTTGTTCACAGTGAAGACGACCGTGAGGTGGGGGCAGACGATATTAAGATTGCTGTCTTGGAAGCGGGAACTTGGAAGGCCTTGAATGAAGTCAATGTAGCGGTAGAGCCTATTGACGGCGGCGTAATGGGTGCGATTGGTGGAACAGGTTTAGGAAAAGGAGTCGGTAAAAAAGACACAGGCGCGAACACAGCCGCAGGCTCAGGTATCGGTGCAGAAGCAGAAACAGGCGCAGAAATAGATGCGGGAATAGAAGCTGCAAAAGGAGCTGGCGCAGGAAAATCATATAAAGGCAATCATCAACGCGGCGGTTTCGCTATTGGTAAGAATGCAAATATACAGTGGCGCTTACAGCTGACATTTGCTGTTGCGGGACGTTATTCGGTGGTCATGGCGGTTTCTCCTGATAATGGTTCAACCCATTTGGCGCAACCTATAAGTTTTAATGTGGAGGCGTCATGAATACGGCAACCCATACATTTTCAATCAACTTTCCCAATCACAGCGGGGTTGAGACGTTATTAACGTTTGTTAAGCTGATGTTGCTTGCTTGGCTGGCAATTATCACTGTAGTTCAATCAACACAAGCGCGGGCGACCACGCTGGTATCCTTGACGTTTGATGATGGCCGAAACCAATCAGCCGCCCGTTTGTTGTTGTTAAATCACGGTATGAAAGGCACTTTTTATGTCAATTCAGATAGGGTTGGTTTGGGTGCGCCTTATCTGAGCAAAGCAGAACTGGATGTCTTATACGCGGACGGCAATGAGATAGGCGGGCATAACATTGGCCATGTAGATTTAGCAACGCTGTCAGATGCCGCTCAAAAAACCGCCATCTGCAATGATATGCAACAACTCGTTAATTGGGGTTATCAAGTGCGTTCGTTTGCCTACCCATTTTCATCTACAGGCCCCACAACACAGAGTATAGTCGCGGCAGGTTGCCCCGGTGTGGGCACTTATGAAAGTGCGCGTGCGGTGGGCGGCTTGGTGAACCCTAATTCGTGTAACGGCTGCCCATGGGCTGAATCTTTGCCCCCCGCTAATCGCTATTACATCAGCACTAATAATTCAATTATTTCGACCACAACGCTGGCTACAATGCAAGGCTATGTGCTAGAAGCTGAAAATCATGGCGGTGGCTGGGTTCCTATTGTAATACACAATATTTGTGATAGTTGTGGCTCATCGCTGTCGGTGAGTCCGGCAACACTGGATGCTTTTTTGACGTGGTTACAAGCTCGGCAAGCACAGGGAACCTATGTTAGAACAATACATCAAGTAATGGCTGGCGACTATGGTCCACCGCCACCGCCACCGCCACCAAGCATTAATTTATTGAATAACCCGTCGTTAGAACTTGATGTAAATCCCGTAAATAACCAAGCCGATTGCTGGCAGCGTGCAGGCTACGGTACCAGTGCTTTTACATGGACACGTCTTAACGGTGGCGGGCACACGCCGGGTTTTGCGGAATCGCTGCAAGTAACTGCGCGTACCAGCGGCGACCGCAAATTAGTACAGAGCCAAGGTTCAGATACTTGCGCGCCGGTTGTAACCGCAGGTAAGCAGTATGTTTTATCGGGATGGTACACATCAAATATCCCTACGGGTATTGTTGCGTATTACAAAACCAGTGCCGGTGTTTGGAATTATTGGCAGACCAGTGGTAATTTTGCAGCAACCAGTACGTGGGCACAAGGCAGTTATACTACGCCACCTGTACCGGCTGACGCAACTGCGCTTTCTTTTGGATTTTATCTTAACAACGTGGGAACGTTGGTAACAGATGATTATGCGATGTTTCTTAAGCAGTAAGGCTTTGTTATGAACGGGGCAGTTTTAGCCGCAATTATCACAGCTAAAACGGCTTCCACAGACAAAAAGTACAGTGATAAGGATAGACAGCGTTTTCACAGTTCAATAGTTACAGCGTAACCGTTCGCATTGAGCTTGTCGAAGTGTGCTGCTCATGCTTCGACAAGCTCAGCACGAACGGTGGCTGTAACTGTCCTAAGTTAAAAACGCTGTAAATCACTGCTAATAACTGAAGCAACACATCTAGTCGTTCTTTACGACAACAAAATAAGGCTAGCAACTTATGATGAGACATCCGTTCGTCCTGAGCTGAGCTTGTCGAAGGACTTGTGGTTCATGGTTCGACAAGCTCAGCACGAACGGTTTTATTTAAAGTTGCTCCGTTTTAAGTTGCTAGCCCAAAATAATAAGGAAATAGTTTTATGTCGACAGTGTCCCCCCTTAAATCTCGGTGGTTATTCGGTAATTTAGCGGGTCAATGTGCTATAGGTTCTCTGGCCTTGCTTCCTGTTTGTACGGTAAGTGCTGATGATACGTCATCGCTGGATGCGGTTTTAAAACGAGCGAATACATTCTATTCTGAAAAAAAATTTGAAAATGCCCGCCAAGAATTTGAACAAGCACTGAAGATTGATAGCGGTTCTCTATCCGCGTGGCGCAGTTTGGGCTGGAGTTATTGGGCATTAGGCCGAAAAGACCGTGCGTATAAAATCTGGGCTGATCTTATAGAGGCTTTTCCTGATGATGTGCCGACACTGGTTGCATTCGGCAAGGCGAATGAGCAAGATCATCATCTGAAAGCGGCAATGGATTATTATGCCCGCGTGTTGGCGCGCGATCCACAGCATAAAGAGGCGCGCCGTGGCATAACCAGAGTGCGATTGTTTCAAACAAGGACGAAGATTATGCTAATACGCCCCTCATTTCACGTAACTAATACAGCGCTGCCGGATAAAAACACCGTGCTAATGCGGGTTGATGCGTTAATGAAACAAGGCCACTATAAAGTAGCAGTCAATATGTTACGGCGCGAAGCACGTACACCTTACACACTGCGTCGATTGGGCAGTGCGCTTGCCAACCTGGGTGAGTATGAGCAAGCCGCCAGTATCTACAAAGCCAGCCTAGGCATTCAAAATAATGGCGCGACGCTTTCTGCTTGGCGCGGTTTAGGTGCTAGTCTTCGCAAACTTGGCCAACATCAGCGAGCTTATGATATTTGGCTCGGCTTGTTGCTAAATTCCCCCCATGATGTGCCCACGCTTTTAGCGATGGGTAGAGCCAGTGAACAAGATGGGTTGTCGCAACAGGGCTTGTATTACTACGCACGAGTGCTGAGAAATGCACCAAGCGATGAAAATGCACACCTCGGTAGGGCAAGAATATTTGCCGTTCAAAAAGACTACAACGCCGCCGAGATAGAGATAAAATCAGCATTAAATCATTGGCCTTCTGATAATTTAGAACTTGCTTTAGCCGAAAACCTTGTTGCGATGGGTCGACATGAGGAGGCTGAGAACATTTTGCAACCTCTTGTACGACGTGAGCAAAATGTCAAAAACCTACAGTTGTTAGGTAGCGTGCTGGCAAAAATGGGTAAAAACGACGAAGCAGTTAGTTATTTTGAGAAAAGTCTGCGCTTAGATGCCAATAATGCCAAATCAGTGATGGGGCTTGCGCGTGTTTATTGGGATCAACATCGTTACAATGAAGGCATCGCGTTGCTACAGCCGTTTTTATCGCATAGTCCTGAGAATGATGTTGCGCGTGCCCGTTTTGCTGAACATGCTTCGGCGGCGGGGCATTGGGAGCAGGCTGAACGGGAGTTAAGGTTTTTAATGGTTAAGCACCCTGGGGACAGTCAATGGAAAGTGAAACTGGCGCGTCAGTTAATGACCTCAGGACATTACAATGAAGCCGTACAATTGGCTGAAAAAGTTGTCGCTAAAAATCCAAGCCAAGTCAGCGCACTTAGTTTATTGGCGAGTAACGCGATTTTTTCGGGTGATATTGAGGAAGGGATTCAATGGACAAAACGCATTACCGATATTAAACCGACAGCCGAAAAACTGAATCAGCTCGGAAAATTACATATCGAACGCGGCGCACAATTAGAGACAGCTGGGAAACACGAAAAAGCCATGCGCCACTACGCCGCCGCCAGTGCTGAATTTCAGCATGCATCCGCCCTAGATCCCATAAAATCCAGAGCACCTATTGGTATGGTAGAAGCTTTGCGCTTGCAAAAACGTTATGGTGAAGCGCAACAACTCGCTGAAAATCTCCATACACATTATCCAAATTCCGTGGATGTATTGCAACAACTCGCCGATATTAACTCGGAAAAAGAGGATTACACGGCGGCTCGCAAATGGCTTGAGTTAAAGCAAGTTTTGATGCCAGGTAATACACATGTACAGAAAAAGCTCGCCAAAGCCATTTTTTACAGCGGCGAGCAAAGTCGCGGCTTACAAATGTTACGCCAGCTTGTTGATGATGCCAGCCATTCGCCGAGTATTCCCGTATTGCTTTATCACGGTATCACCACGTCTGAGCGTGAAGACACGATGCCGCTGAAAAAGTTTCGTGAGCAATTATTGACACTCAAAAAGGCGGGTTATCAAACCATTACCTTAGCGCAACTTCAGAATTTTTTGGAAGGTAATGAACAATTACCTGCCAAGCCGATCTTGATTACTTTTGATGATGCGCGTGTGGATAGTTTTCAATATGCGGATCCCATATTGGCCGAAACCGGGTTTCGTGCCGCTATGTTTGTGCCAGTCGGTGATGTCGCTACCCATGGTGCGTATACTGTTATATGGCCAGCACTGAGAAAAATGGCAGAAACAGGACGCTGGGATATGCAATGTCACGGTACTGAAGCCCAGCATTACATACCCGTTAATACCGAAGGCCATAAAGGGCGTTTTATGGCTAATCGCCAGTGGTTGGCTGAGGCGCATCGTTTAGAAGACAGAGCAGAATTTACCGCGCGTATCGATCACGATCTTCAAAATTGTCAGGAAACTTTGAGTCGTGAATTAGCGCAGGCTAATATTTTTGCATTTGCTTATCCTTACAGCGACCAGGGACATCGTTCACTTTCGAATGATGCCCGTGTATTTAGTCAAAATCAGGAGATAGTGAACAAACGCTTCCAGTTGGCTTTTCATGTCGACAATGATTATCTGGTGACACGGCATTCGCCACGCTTTTCACTGCCCCGTTTTGAGGTGCCGCGCACTTTTTCGGGCGATGACCTTATCCATCAATTAAAAACTATCGACCCTAAAATCTCCGCCTCTTATGACTTGGCGCATCTTGAAATGGAAGCGGGTAACTATAGTCAGGCAATGACGATTTTTAATCAGTTGGAACGCGACGGCGCAGTCGCTCCCAGTGCTAAAGCAGCGTTTTTGACTACGACTGGTAAAATTTTAAAATTAAGTGATGATCACGCCGGTGCTCGCACCCGTTTTGAGCGAGCTTTGGCGCTTAGCCCTAATGATCCTGCCATTCAAATGGGGATTGCTGCGCTTAACCGTCGACTGAAGCCGTCCATGCAGTTGAGTGGGCAATATTTTGAAGACAATGCGCACCGATCGTATTACGGTGTTAGTCCGTCGGTTCATGTTCCTGTGTCGGATAAGCTGACATTATCTGCTTACTACACATATTTCGATTTTAATCAGACGCTCAGTGCTGCAAGCGGTGGAGCTTTGGCGGGTGAGCAGCAATTTCAGACGCATGTCAATCAATTTGAAGCACAGCTTCGCTACGAATTGGGCGCGAGAACAATACTGTCAGTGTCCGCAGGTGCGGCGGATTACTCGGATAATTCAGCATCTTCTCCCGTAAAGTCGGGGTCAATATTTGCATTAGGTTCTATTAAACTGACTTCGATCATTGCTGATAAATTAGATGTGTCGCTTACGGCGGATCATACTTATGTCAATACTGCGGGCGCTATTTTAAATGATATTGCCTTTAGTCGCGTGCAGGCAGGCTTCGGTTTAAAACTAATGGATTCATTAAAGTTAAGTGCTAGTCATGCGTATTCCTACTACACCGATGATAATCGGAGCAATAGAACCGAGGTTCAGTTCACCAGCCGCGTGTGGAACGAGCCTGATATAACAATCGGGGCACAGTTAATTTACGCGGATACCTTAAAAGAGAATCGCCTGTTTTGGACACCTAATAATTATTTTGGATTTGCGTTGCCGCTAAGCTTAAAAAAGAAATGGGGGCAATCAGTTACAACTGAAATTGCTGTTGCACCGGGTATGGGTAAAGAGGCGGGCAATGATTTTCGCTTTCAAATTAATTCAACTGCTAATATAAATTGGAATGTGAATGATAATTTCAGTGTGTATCTCTCAGCTAATCGCTATGAGGCGGCCAGTTATTCTAATTTTGGTGTCACAGCCGGTATATCTTTAAGATATTAATCAATGAAAAAATTGAAATGGTCAGCGTTTTTTAGGCTAGTTTTTTGGGCGCTTTTTATAAGTCTTTCCATGACTGCCTGTTTGTTCACGGACAAGGCCGACAATCTTAATAATTGCACCACATTTATGGACAATTTTTCGGATGAAACCACGCCAATTATTAAAGAATCCGGCAGTATGGCGAGCAGTTATGATCGTTATTGGTGGTTGAATTCCGGTGCTTATTTATACCGGGAGGGTGGAGAAGCGAGTACCGTACAAAAAAAATTAGCCGACAAAGACAGCTATAAAAAATTGTATGAAAAATCTAATCCGAGGGATTCTGATGATGGCTATCGACCGCAAAATTTACTGCGTTTAGTAACCCGTGCAAAATTCAAGAATTTTACGCAGCAAGTTTTTTTTAAAATTGAACAGATTAATATGTCGGCCAGTCCGAACAGAAATCAATCCAATGGGATTTTGTTATTTCATCGTTATCAAGATGGCAATAATCTTTATTACGTCGGGTTGCGCGTTGACGGTTATGCTGTCGTTAAAAAGAAAGTTTTGGGTAAGTATTACACCTTAAAATCTATTCCTATTTACCCAGGACAATATAATCGCGATACGCTTTCTAATGTGTTGCCTATAAAACAATGGCAGGGCATTAAGACGGTCATCACAGATAACAGTCAGGGTAATGTTGATATTACGCTGTATCTTAACGATGGCCAGTACGGCTCAGATTGGAAGAAAATACTTCAGGTTGAAGATGCCGGAATCGATGCAGAGCGTATTGTTGACAAGGGCTACGCGGGTATTCGTAGTGATTTTATGGATGTACGCTTTGCACATTATTCAGCGATTGAAGAGGGGGTACATCAGCGGAAGGCGTGTGTGGCAAAATAAAAAACCGTCAGTTATTTTATATTTAGAGCCACTGGTGTTCGGTTAAAAATAAAATAGATTCAATTGGTTATAAGCATTGAGATCTTCGAATTTGTACTCATTACTCTGCAAGGCTTACTGTATATGGATTTTCTCGAATAGTGTGACGGATAAAATCTGTAATACGTACAGAACGAAGCATCCGGTAGCCAACTAGTACTTAGTCACTCTTTAAGTGTCGGATAAAGCTTTTTCAATTTTATCCGAGCATC
>NZ_FUKI01000102.1 GCF_900163755.1 Crenothrix polyspora
TGAACCAGGCGCTCCCGTACCCTCTCAACTGTGCGCGTTGAAATGCCAAAGGCTTCACTGATCTGGCCATCCTGCCATTTGCCACCTGACTCACTAATATCCGCTTTAAGCAGTATTTCTGCATGAAGTCTTTTGTGTGCTGCCACTTTCCCTGTATGGATTATGCCATCCAAATAATCTCTTTCGTCCTCTGTCAATCGTACAATGTATTTCTTTTTCATAGTCAGCCTAGCCCTTACGTGAAACTTGTTTATGGGGGCTGTTATTCGACATTTAAAGAGTGACTGAGTACTAGTAGAGGAGGTCAATTTATGTGCATTATTTAATGTTCACACTTTTTCTAAAGAGTCATAAAAGTATTGAGGTAGTCTTTATGCCGCAAAGAGTGCGACAGTTTTAAAAGCGTTTGAATAATTTTAAAAAAAACATATGTAAAACGTTAGATAAGTTTATCATTACCAGGTAAGTTTATTTTACTTAATTTGCAGATAAAAAAATTAAACTATTGTTTAAATTCAATTTGTTATGGTATTTTTGGTGTCTGTGAGAGTTATGTGCTCTAAGCCTTGCCGTTAGTATGATAGTATCTAATGTATTACTGTGCAGTTAAAGTACTTTACAGCACTCGGTTGAGAGATTTTAGCAGGTTAAAATATTTTGCCCTGCTTATATTTTTAATGCTACCATTGGTAGCGTAAAAAGGTTGACCCGATTTTACTTTAGTAAAGTCGGAATTTGTATAGCCAATCATTATTGGCGATTTTTAAGATTATAGAGTGTAATATGGCAGATCAAGTTGTAGGTACCGTTAAGTGGTTCAATGATGAAAAAGGTTTCGGATTTATTGAACAGGAAGGTGGCAAGGATGTATTTGTTCATCATAGCGCAATTATCGGTACTGGCCGCAAGACCTTGCGGGATGGTCAAAAAGTAACGATGCAGGTAACTCAAGGCGAAAAAGGCCCACAAGCTGAAAACGTAACACCAGCGTAAATACCGGATAAATTGAACCCAAAAGCGATCTCGTCTTTTGGGTTCTTTAGGTAGAATTGTTTATTAGAGCTATTTGTTAACTCTATGGGCAATAATGTTGTCGACAACTGATGGGTCGGCCAGTGTTGAGGTATCGCCTAAGCCATTCAGTTCGTTTGCAGCCACTTTACGTAAAATGCGTCGCATGATTTTACCGGAGCGTGTCTTTGGCAGAGCGGGTGTCCATTGAATGATATCAGGACTGGCAATAGCTCCGATTTCTTGGCGCACTAAATTTACCAGCTCCTTGCTCAGTTGTTCTGAGGCTTGCACGCCTGCATTTAACGTGACGAAGGCGTAAATGCCTTGGCCTTTAATATCGTGTGGGTAACCTACTACGGCTGCCTCTGCAACATGTGTATGCAATACCAGCGCACTTTCAATTTCCGCTGTTCCCATTCTGTGGCCTGAGACGTTAATTACGTCGTCAACACGGCCAGTAATCCAGTAGTAGCCATCTTCATCACGACGCACCCCATCGCCAGTAAAATAATACCCTGCATAGCTTTTAAAATAGGTATCAATAAAGCGTTGATGATCGCCGTATATGCTACGTGCTTGTCCTGGCCATGAGCGACTTAATGCTAAAACACCTTCTGCTATACCCTGTAAACTATTACCCTGATTGTCTAAAATTTCTGGCTTAACACCAAAGAAAGGTAGGCTTGCCGAACCTGGTTTTAACGCCATCGCGCCTGGTAACGGTGTAATCATAATACCGCCGGTTTCAGTTTGCCACCAAGTGTCCACTACGGGGCATCTGGCATCACCTACGACATGGTAATACCATTCCCATGCTTCAGGATTAATAGGCTCGCCAACACTACCTAGTATGCGCAGACTGCTACGATTAGTACGGGTGACAAAATCATTACCTTGTGCCATTAAAGCGCGAATGGCTGTCGGTGCGGTATAAAAAATATTAATCTGATGTTTGTCTATAATGCGCCAAAAACGATCAGCTTCTGGATAAGTTGGTACGCCTTCAAATAATACCGTGGTTGCACCATTGCACAACGGCCCGTAAATCATGTAAGAATGCCCGGTAATCCAGCCGATATCGGCGGTACACCAATAAATATCACCGTCGTGGTAATCGAAAACGTATTTATGGGTCATGGCAGCATATAGCAAATAGCCACCCGTGGAATGCAGTACACCTTTCGGTTTGCCGGTTGAGCCTGATGTATAAAGAATAAATAACGGGTCTTCCGCAGCCATCGCCACGGCGGGGCAATGGTCAGACGCATTTTGCATGGCTACGTGATACCAGATATCACGTCCGTTAAACCAAGCGACATCAGTGTCGCTATTTTTTATAACGATAACACTTTTAAGATTGGGGCAGCCAAGCGCCGCTTG
Organism: Crenothrix polyspora; assembly: GCF_900163755.1. Taxonomy (GTDB): domain Bacteria; phylum Pseudomonadota; class Gammaproteobacteria; order Methylococcales; family Methylomonadaceae; genus Crenothrix; species Crenothrix polyspora. The sequence continues at coordinate 2,395 of NZ_FUKI01000102.1, forward strand.
ATCGACATTAGCTTTAATAACCGTAGTTTTGCCGCCGCGATAACCAATATCGGCACATACTACGTACTGACAGTTGGAATCTAAAATACGATCTTTTAACGCCTCAGCCGAAAAGCCGCCAAACACAATAGAATGCACTGAGCCAATGCGGGTACAGGCTAGCATCACCACCGCTGCTTCGGCAATCATGGGCAGATAAATGCACACGCAATCACCTTTGCTAACCCCTTGTGCTTTTAAGACGTTAGCAAACTGACACACTTGTTGATGTAACTCACGATAGGTGATTTTTTTATCTCGTGTAGGATCATCACCTTCCCAAATAATTGCGACTTGATCGCTACGCTCAGCTAAATGTCGATCTAGGCAGTTTTCACTGACATTAAGCAGGCCCCCTTCAAACCAGCGAATATGACCTCTGCTGTAATCACAGTCCATCACTGTGTGCCAGGGCTTTTGCCAATTTAAAAACAACGTAGCTTGTTCGGCCCAAAAAACATCAGGTTCGGCAATAGAGCGCTGATACATGTTTTGATAAATGGGCTGGGTAATATGCGCGTTGCTGGCAATAGCGGGTTTTATGTCATAAATTTTAGCGTTTGTCATCGGCGTGTGGGTTCGGCAGTTAAAAACGATAGGGTGTGGGCTTAGTCGTCCAGAGGAATGGCTGCTATTGGTTTTAACGCCGCTGGGTTCCAATGGGTAATTGCCCAGTTAAGCAGTTCCGCCGCTGATGCATTTTGTAATTCTACCGGCAGCTGTTGCTTTAACAAGTGTAACAATTTAAAGATAACAAGTGTGGGTGATTTTAAATCAACCGCTTGTGCTTTTGTTTGTTTACTGAGTTTAAAGCCCTGCTCATCGGTAATAATGGGTACGTGCAGGTAATTGGGTGTGTTTAAGCCCAGTCGTTGTTGCAAATAAATTTGTTTGGCAGTTGAGTCGAGTAAATCCATGCCACGTACCACATGGTTAACGCTTTGTCTGTCATCATCAATAACGACGGCAAATTGGTAAGCAATGATATGATCTTTGCGTTTTAAAATAAAATCGCCGTGCTGGCTAGCAAGCTGTTGGCTAATAAGGCCTTGCAGTCGATCATTAAAGGCAATGTTGCGGTTATCGGTTTTAATGCGTAATGCATGGGGAGTGGGGCAGGGGAAGGTATTATCTCGGCAATTATTGGGGTAAATAACTTCTGTAGCGGTGTTTGATTGGCTTGTTGTTAGTGTTTTTCGGCTACAGGTACACGGGTAGATTAACTTATGATGCTGTAATGTTGCGAGAATGTCGTTATAAATACTGATGTGATGGCTTTGATAATAGACTTCATCATCCCACTGCAAACCGAAGGCTTCCAGTGTTGTTAAGATGTTACCGGCAGCGTCTTTGGTATTGCGCGGGGTGTCAAGATCGTCAATACGCAATAACCACAGACCTTGCTGAGCTTTAGCATCTAAAAAACTGGCCAGCGCGGTATATAAAGAGCCTAAATGCAGCGAGCCGGTAGGCGAGGGCGCGAACCGGCCAATATAACGTGAAGTGTCTGACACATTAAGCACTTAACCCATTTGTTTTTCTCGAATTTCATCCAAGGTTTTGCAGTCTATGCACAAACTTGCGGTGGGTCTGGCTTCTAAGCGGCGTATACCAATGTCAATACCACAGGATTCGCAAAAACCGTAATCACCAGATTCAATTTCTTTGAGGGAATCATCAATTTTTTTGATGAGTTTGCGCTCACGGTCACGGGTTCTTAATTCCAAGCTGAACTCCGACTCTTGAGTGGCGCGGTCATTGGGGTCAGGAAAGTTGGCCGCATCGTCTTGCATATGATGCACAGTACGATCGACTTCTTTCATCAACTCAGATTTCCAGTTATTAAGAATGGTATCAAAATGTTTTAGTTGAGACTCATTCATGTACTCTTCGCCTTCTGTTTCTACATAAGGCTTAAAACTGAAAGGCGATGTTATTGGTTTAGGACTATCGGTCATCCATTAACTCCTAAAAAACAAGGTAATAAAAACAGCGCATTTTTAGCAGAATAGCCCCGCCTTAGCAAGAACTATCGTTACGGTTTTTAGATAATAAGGCCAGTTAATTCATTACGCATTTGATTCTGTATGTTTTAAACTTGTTTTTGAAACTTAAAAAATCTACAAAATCATTACAAATTGACCGTAACATGCAGGATTTTGGTTAACAGGAATAACGATATCGCATTATTTTACCGTGATTGAAAATCCCACGCTGACTTAACGCAACGCAATACCTCATAGCTGTACTGGCCTTCCAGCATTTCAAACAACGGCTTAACACCGATTCTGTCTTCTTCTGACAAACTGATCAGTGCATCCTGTATGGATTTTATCTCTGCTTCTGGCAAGTCCAGCACGTCTGTCAACACCAACTGGCCGTGTGCCAATGCTTGTGCCAAATGCCCATACACAGTGCTTTCTTTTAAGTCCCGCTGTTTAGCAACTCGTTCTACGCTTAGCCCTGCTTTAAATAACGCGTAAGAATCACGCGCCGTATCCGACAGGCTAGTATTGACCAGCATTTTGGGGATGATCGCATCTTTAAACTGGTTCAGCACCGCTAAAAAGGTAGTACCATACAGCTCCAGTTTATGCACGCCAATGCCGGATATTTTCGCCATGTCTTGCAGACTTGTTGGCCGCGCTTCCATCATGGCCATTAAGGTGGCATCGTGAAAAATCACATAAGCTGGCACACCTTGCTTGTCGGCAATTTCGCGGCGTTTTTCGCGCAGGGCATCCCATAAGGCGTTGTGCTTGTTGAAGTGTTGGCCGGAATGCTTGGTTTTGTGTTTGGCTTCTACCGGTTGGTCTTTACGCAGCATCAGCGTTTGTTCGCCGCGTAAAATCGGTCGACAGGCATCGCTTAGCCGCAACACGTTAAAATTGTCAAAATCTACTGCCACCAAGCCACGGGCAACCAATTGCCGGAACACCGAATGCCATTGCTGCTCGGCCAAGTCTTTGCCGATACCGAAAGTGGACAGCTTGTCATGCCCCGCTTTAACCATGCGTTCGGAAGCCTTGCCCAATAATACGTCAATCAAATAGTGGCTGCCAAAACGTTGGCCGGTGCGGTGGATGCACGACAAGGCTTTTTGTGCGGCTACCGTGCCATCCCAGGTTTCCACCTGTTGCAGGCAGGTATCGCAATTACCGCACGGCTGTTCCAGGGTATCGCCAAAATAACGCAGCAAGGATTGGCGGCGGCACACAACCTGTTCACACAGCGCCAACATGGCATCGAGTTTATGGTATTCAATGCGCTTGTGCGCTTCATCGGCGGTCGATTGCGCCAACATGCGCCGAAGCGTAATAACATCCTGCAAACCGTAAGTCATCCAGGCATTGGCGGGCAAGCCATCACGCCCAGCACGGCCGGTTTCCTGATAATAGGCTTCCAGGCTTTTTGGCAAATCCAAATGCGCGACAAAACGCACGTTGGGTTTGTCGATACCCATGCCAAACGCAATGGTGGCGACCATGATTAAATTATCGTTCATTAAAAATTCGTGCTGGTGCTTGGCACGTAACGGCGCTTCCATACCGGCATGGTAGGGCAATGCCCTTACACCATTGGCAGTTAGCCAAGCAGCGGTTTCCTCTACTTTTTTGCGCGACAAACAATATACAATGCCAGAATCGCCTTGATGCTCGGTGTGGATAAAGTGCATTAATTGCTGGCGGGCTTCGCGTTTTTGCACGATGGCATAGCGGATATTGGGGCGGTCAAAGCTGCTTAAAAACAGCCGTGCATGGGTCAGGCTTAGGCGTAGCTTGATTTCTTCGCGGGTCTTGTCGTCGGCGGTGGCGGTTAAGGCTATGCGCGGAATGCTTGGGAAACGCTCGTGCAGCATGGACAACTGGAGATAGTCGACACGGAAATCATGCCCCCATTGCGATACGCAATGCGCCTCATCAATGGCAAACAGCGCAATCTGTATGCGCTCAAACAAGGCCAAGGTATAGGCGTTGGTCAGACGTTCGGGTGCGATATACAGCAGGTCAATTTCGCCGCTGATGAGCTGTTGCTCTATGCGCCGGCTTTGTTCTTGCGACAAGGTGGAGTTTAAGAACGCCGCCCGCACACCCAATTGCAACAGGGCATTGACTTGATCTTGCATCAGAGCAATCAACGGTGAAATGACGATGCCAACGCCAGGCCTCACTAAAGCAGGGATTTGATAGCACAAGGATTTGCCGCCGCCGGTAGGCATCAGCACCAAGGCATCTTGGCCGGCAATCAGGTGTTCAATCGCCGCTTGCTGGTGGCCGCGAAACTGGTCATAACCAAATACGGTTTTGAGTATTGTGTGTGCTTCGTTAAGCATTACGCCTCCGTTAATGATTCCTGCCAGCGAATGGTTACAATTTTCGCTAATGGCCTTATACCACTATAAATAGTGGAATTTTACAGGACTTTAGGGAATAATCACCTACGCCATGACGCAATCAAACAATACCGTTTTAACACGACTGAGCCAATTACAGGACAATGGCAAGCAACACATGCTGTGTGGCGGGCTTAAAGGCATCGAAAAAGAAAGCCTGCGTATCGGCAAAGATGGCTTGATTGCCCAGACGATTTCTATCGATCAGTGGTGTTCATACGAATACAGCTACAGCGTTTTCAATTTAGGACAGTTACAACCACCGTTCGCACTGAGCTTGTCGAAGTGTGCCGTTCATGCTTCGACAAGCTCAGCACGAACGGTTACGCTGTAACTATTGAACTGTGAAAACGCTGTATGCGAAATTTTTTGTGCTTTTGTGAACAACACCGCCTTCAAGACCGCTTAAGATCAGCCAAAATTTTGTCCCGCACTAATTGCCCAGACAATGTCACCATTGGCATACCGCCACCTGGATTAACACTGCCACCGACAAAATATAAATTACGCAAAGACGCGCTGCGTTGCGGTATTTTAAAACCAAGATTTTTAAAGCGATCCGTTACCACGCCGTAGATTGAGCCTTGGTTAGAATAATATTTCGCCTCAATATCTACGGGTGTCCAAGTTTCTTCGCACACAATATGCTTTCTTAGATCGGTTAAGCCCATACGTTCCAACTTGATTAACACGCGTTCTCTAAATGCCGCATAGTCTTTAGCGGTTAAGGGATTTTTCGTATCAAGATGAGGAATATGTGGCAGGATTTTGATGATTTCACAACCCTGCGGTGCTTGGGACGGATCACTTTTTACGGGTGCAACCAGGTAAATCGTTGGATCATCTGACAAGCGATGCGATTTAAAAATCGCCTTAAAATGTTCGCGCGGCTGGTCGGAATAAAAGAAATTATGGTGCGCCAATTGTTCATAAATCTTATCCACACCCAGGTGTATCACCAGACCGGAACAACTGGGTGCAAAACGTTGCAATTTTTGCGCCTGCTGCGGTTGCTTGAGTAATTTTTGGTAAGCCGGAATCGCCTCCATATTGGACACCACAATATCCGCTGCCAGCACACGGCCATCGGTTAAGCGTACACCGGTAGCACGCTCACCCTGGGTTTCAATGTCGGCCACTTCCGAATTGACTCTGATATTTACGCCTAGCTCAAGTGCCAGTTTTTGCAAAGCCTGAGCCATGCCATACATGCCACCTTTAATGTACCAAAGACCGTATCCAAACTGAATATATGGCAGTAGATTCATCAGTGCCGGTGAATCATAAGGCGATGAGCCGACGTATTTAATGAAATAATTGAGGACTTCAACCAATTTAGGATCTGTAATGAAACGCCTTACGCCTTGATCCATCGAACGGCATACGTCAAATTCCAGTAAGCTGCGCACCGGCCCATAGTGTTGGATTAATTCCCAAAATGAATCCAGGCCGTGTTCAAAATAGCCTTGCTCGGTGATTTTACACAGTTGTTTGGAATAGGCCATAAAAGCGGCAAACTCTTTGGCCGTATTGGTGCCAAGTTTCGCCAGTTCTCGCTGCATGTACTCCGCATCAGAACTTAAATCCAGTGTGCTGCCATCTTCAAAAAAATTGCGCCAATGCGGTTCTACCGGCTGAATAGTGACATAATCCGCCATGTTTTTGCCGACCCGCTCAAACAGGCGCTGAAAAATATGTGGCATGGTTAAAATGGACGGGCCTAAATCAAAGCTAAAACCGTCTTTTTCCAGCACATTCAGCTTGCCACCGACTTTGTCATTTTTTTCCAGCAGATCAACACTGAAACCTTCACTGGCCAGCGAAATAGCTGCCGATAAACCGCCCAAGCCTGCACCGATGACAACAACGTGTTTGTTTTGCGTAGCGTTCATTTAAAAGTCCCTGCCAATACCTAGATGAATTAATAGATTATGCCAATGTTGCTGGAGATTGCTGGAAGCATAACCCCGAAACGCCTGTAATGCCGCCCCGTTACGTTTGATACGCTGGTAGAGCGATCCCTTACCAAACAGAAAATCCACAAAGCCGCGCATTTGAAGATAACGGTCATCTGAATAAGGAAACCAGTTGGGTTCGTCATCCAGTTTGCTACGACTGGTCAGGCCGGATACGGTGTAAGTGAACTGGCGTAAACCTTCTGCGCCGTGATAACGGCCAAAACCACTGTTTTTAACGCCACCGAACGGTAATCCTGCATGGCCAATATTTTTAATGACATCATTTATTGCCCAATTACCGACTTTTAAGCGTCGCGCCACCTGCTCGGCTTGAGCAATATCCAAACTCCAGACACTAACATTCAGGCCATATTGACTGTCGTTGGCCAGTGCAATCACTTGTTCCTGTGTGCTAAAAGCCATAACCGGCAATAATGCGCCAAAGGTTTCTTCCTGCATAACCTGCATGTCATGGTTAACATCCCATAATACGATGGGACGCAGATAGCGCCCATGCAATTGCAACTCACCCGATGCTTTCGCCCCCTTGGCCAGCGCATCCTGATAATGTGCCTGAACAATCTCAAACTGTGCCAGTGTGGTTAGCGCACCCAAATCGCCTTCCACACCATGACCGATGGTCAGTTTTGCTGTTGCGGCACACAGTTCCTGTACGAAAGCTGTGTAACACAGATCTTGCACATACAGTCTTTCGACCGATACGCACACTTGGCCACTGTTACTGAATGCGCCATACAACGCCGCTTTACACACACGTTTCAGATTGGCATCGGCAAACACCAGCATGGCATCTTTGCCGCCTAATTCCAGCATAACCGGAATAGGATGCTGTGCAGCTCTAGCCATAATGGCACGCCCCGCGTTTAGACCGCCGGTCATAAACACCAGATCAGGTCGATTATCGATCAAGCTTTCCCCCGTTTTTGCAGCGCCGATCACCTGTTGCACCAGATGTTGAGGTAAAGCGATGTGTTCGCACAATTGCAAGATCAATTCACCCACGGGCACGCTGAGTTCCGAGGTTTTAAAAATGACAGCATTGCCCGCCACCAAAGCGGTAATCAAGGGATTTAACGTTAATTGCAGCGGAAAATTCCACGGTGAGATAATAGCCACTACGCCATAAGGCTGACGTTCGATACTGGCTTTGGCATCTGGAAAGGCAAAGGGTGAGGTAACCTCGGAACGGGGTGCTAAAATTTTGGCGGCATTTTTTTCATAGTAACGGATCAGTTCCAGAATCGGATAAATTTCACCCAGTATGACCTCAGTTTTAACCTTGCCGGTTACTGTCACCAAGGTTTCAGTAATATGATCGATCTTCTCCAAAATAGCAGTCTGTAAAGCCGCCATGAATGACAATCGTTGAGCTATTGGTGTTGCCGCCCAATTTTCTGCCGCGATGCGTGCCTGTTTAATATTTTGTGTAATGTCGTCGGCATTGCTGATTGGATAGCTTTTAAGTGCCTGACCATCCAGCGCCGAAGTGGCGGTAATTGTCTCTGCCACGCCTACAGCCATTTGCCACGATCAGGTGTTGCAAAACTCACACCGTGTTTTTGGCAAATTAAGTCTGCTGAAATCCGCGCTGACTCGTAAATCGTCGGTAAGCCACTACCGGGATGGGTACCGCCACCGACCAAATAACAATGGCCTAACTCCTGAAACTGATTGTGTGGCCGCCAGTACAGTAACTGGCTAAATTTATGCGATAAGCTGAAGGTTGCCCCTAAAAATACGTTTTCATTACTTTCCCAATCTTGGGGCGTGATGATTTTTTCCGCACTGATATGGCTGCGTAAATCAGCCATATCAAAGCGTTTAGCTAGCATATCCAGCACTTTTTCACGCATGATCGCGCACTGCTCGTCCCAGTTGACCCCGCTGATATTATTGGGCATGGGTACTAACACATAGAGACTTGATTGTCCTTCCGGTGCCAGACTGGAATCAGTTACACAGGCATTTTGTACATAAAACGAAAAATCATCGCTCAAGGCTTTGTTGTGAAAAATATTGCTGATGTTAGTTTTATAATCGTCGGCAAACACAATGGTGTGATGCGGTAGGTCATAACGTTTATCCAAAGCTAAATACAGCATAAACGTTGAACAGGAATACTCCATTTTTTTCAGCCGCTCCGGGCTGTGTTGCTTTAGCTCATCGGGTTTAACCAGATGTGTCATGGCATAAGCAAAATCGGCGTTGATAATCACCTCGTCGGCGGCAATCTCGGTGCCATCCTGTAAGCGCACACCTTTAGCAATCTTGTTGTCAATTATTAACGATTGCACTGGTGAGTGAGTATGTAGTGTGCCACCTTGTTCGGTAATCACTTGGGCCATTGCGGCCGCTATGCGATTTAATCCGCCTTTTACATGATAAATACCGTATTCATGTTCCAGGTAGGACAGCATAGTAAACAAGGCCGGACATTGCCACGGCGACATGCCCAAATACTTTGATTGAAACGAAAAAATTAAACGCATTTTTTCAGCTTTAAAATAGCGCCCTAAATTGGAAAACACGCTGTGATTGAGCGCCAAATAAGGTAGGGCTTTAATAAGCTCCAGTGAGAAAAATGCGCTTAGGCTGGAATAATTACGCTTAATACACGGGTAAAGTTTACGGAAGCGTTTGCCTTCTTGCTCAAGATAGCGATCAAAGCCCGCACTGCCTTCGGGGAAGGCACGTTGCAATTCGGCACGCATTTTGTCACGATCTGAATAAACATCCACTGACTGGTCATCGAAAACCAGGCGGTACATAGGATCAAGCTTAAAAAACTCCAGATAATCACTACTGCGTTTGCCACACAGTTCAAACATTTCGTCTAAAACATGTTTCATCAATAAAAACGTGGGGCCGGTATCAAAAACATGATCATTCAATCGAATGGGGCGATTGCGCCCACCGACTTCGGGATTTTTATCAAATAGTGTTACCTTAAAACCACGCTGACTTAACAGCATTCCTGCACACAAACCGCCGGGACCTGCACCGACGATCACGATATGTTTTTTTTTGGGCATGATGGAGTGTATCGGTGAAGTATGAAAAAGACGATTGATATTAATCGGGTATTATTTAGGGATATAAAAATTAGTCAAGTCAATGTAGGAAAAAGGCTATCGCAATCTTGGTCAATAAAACCAGGGAATTAATTTTTGTGTTTGGCCAGAGTAGTCAATATAGCGTTCGCCAAAATGTGCGGACAACCATTGTTCTTCCACTTGAATGCGTTGTAGCAACACATAAATGATAGGAATGACCAATACAATCAACGCCAACACATCACCCATGCCAATACCAGCACCACAAAAGCTGAGGAGCAAACCGGTATAGGCCGGATGGCGGATACGTTGATAAGGGCCTATCTGAATTAACTTATGCTGATCTTGAATCGTGACGCTGGTACTAAAAAATTGCCGTAGCGTTAGTACCGCACAAGCACGTAAAACAAAGCCGCTACTAAATAGCAGCACAGCCAAAGTTTGACGGACGATGGGGTTGAACGGTAAAGGCAGCAGGTGTAAGCCTTTAAACCACAGGGCGCAAAAAAGTGCGACGATTACCACTAACCAGATTAACTGTTCAGAACGGTAGCGATTTTGTGCGTTTGACGTAACGCCAACGCGGGTCTTAAATGCAATAAAGCATTCTAGGATGGCCCAACTTGTACCGAGTATGAACCAGAGTAGTTGGATGGCGGTCATGGTAAGCGTTGTGTTGAAAAGATACGCTCATGATAGAATTTAATCACCGAATGTACAATATCAGTAACTTAATGACCGCCACTTATGACTCCCATTATCCAGCTTAACAATGTTTACAAGGCTTATACGCTGGGTAATGTAAGCCAGCCGGTGTTGCACGATATTTCTCTGGCGGTTTACGCGGGTGAATTTGTTTCCATCGTCGGCGCATCGGGAAATGGTAAATCGACCTTGCTGAATTTATTAACCGGCATTGATAAGCCAAGCAGTGGTCAGGTGCATGTCTGTGGTAGTCAATTACAGCGTTTGAAGGAAGAACAGCTGTCGATCTGGCGCGGGGCGAATGTCGGCATTGTATTTCAATTCTTTCAGCTCTTGCCGTCGTTAACCTTATTACAAAACATCTTGTTGCCGATGGACTTTGTCGGCACCTTACCCAAACGCAAACGCCTGGACAGGGCGCGGTATTTATTAGACCTGGTGAGCTTGACTTCACAAGCACAACAATTGCCCAGCCAGGTATCCGGTGGCCAGCAGCAACGGGCGGCGATTGCACGGGCGATGGCTAATGATCCGCCGTTGATTGTTGCAGATGAACCCACAGGAAACCTGGACAGTGAAACCGCTGAGAGCGTATTCGCGCTGTTTTTAACCTTGTGCGAGCAAGGTAAAACCCTGGTGATGGTCACCCATAATGAAACCTTGGCGCAAGCCACCTCACGGCGTATTACCCTGCACGCGGGGCGTATTTTAAGCGATAACAGCACACAAACGAGGCGCTCTTGTTGACTAGCGTGTGGACAAAAATACGCGCCGATTTATTGGCGCACAAAGGTCGTACCGGCTTAGCCATCACCAGTATTGCCATTGGCGTATTTGTAGTGGGATTATTGCTGGGCATGATGGATCTGGAACTCAGCAACATGGATGCCGCCCATCGGCAGTCATCGCCCTCGCATATCAGCTTGATACTACGAAAAGATGTCGAATTTAGCAGCATCGAGACCATAAAATCAGTAGCTGGCGTTGCAAATGTCGATAGCCTCACCCAGTTTACCGTGCGCTACAAAACCCCACACAACAACGATTGGCAACTGGGCACGGTGGTTTTTAGGGCGGATTACACCCAGCAACGTTACGACATATTAAGCTTGCTGTCAGGGCAGTGGCCCAAAGCCAATACCATCGCCGTCGAACGCTTATCCATGCAATCGGCAGGGCTTGCCACGGGTGATAACATTCAGTTTGAGACCGCGACAGGAACCGTGGACATGGCTGTTGGCGGCATAATTCGCCACCCGTTTGTTAAGCCGCCCCTGTTTGGTGGCCAGTTACATTTTTTTATAGCCGCCGAAACCGCACCGCTGTTTGGCATAGCGGCCAACACCTTCAGGCAGGCCTTGGTGCAAGTAACCCCGCCCTATAGCGCCGATAAAGCCCGTACTGTTGCGGCGGCTATCCGTACAAAACTGGCTGCACAAGGCATTGCCGTTAACGCAAGCTTGTTGCAAAACCCAGATAAACATTGGGGACGGCCGTTTTTTGCCGGCATTAACCTCATTTTAAATGTTATGGCTTGGGCATCGCTGGCATTAAGCTCGGTATTAATACTCAATACTGTAACCGCTATGATTACCCAGCAAACCGACCAGATCGGCATCATGAAATCCATCGGTGCTAAACGTAAAACCATCGCCAGAATTTATTTAACCGAGGTATTTGTGTTGGCCTTGTTGGCCTTGGTCATAGCTATTCCAGCCAGTTTGGCAGGAGCATTTTTCAGTAGCCGTTGGTTACTGGATTTGTTCAATATTCAACTCAACGCATTTAGCTATTCTAAACGCGCCCTGCTGTGCATGGTGGTAGGCGGCTTACTTGCGCCACTGTTGGCCGGTGTGTGGCCAATTTGGCGCGGTGCATCATTAACTGTGCGCGAAGCCTTGGCCAGTTACGGCTTGGGGGCAGATTACACACGCAGCGGCTTATCCGGTTGGCTGGAAAGCACGCTATTTAGCGCATTACCCACCGTGTATGCGGTGGCCTTGGGCAATCTGTTGCGCCGTAAAGCCCGCTTGTTTTGGACACAAAGCGTGCTGATCATTGCCGGGGTTTTGTTCATCGTTATCATGAGCCTGATCGCCTCGGTTAATGCAACATTAGACCATGAGTTGGCCAGAAGTCGTTACGCGGTACGTCTGGGTTTTAGCAGCGACCAACCCGCTAAGGTGATTAAAGACACGGTTAACGCCATCCCTCAAACCACAGGCGTTGAACTGTGGAACCGGCTACCGGCGGAGCTATCCAAAAACAATAGCGTTATCCGCCAAACCGGTAGTCTTGGCGTGCAACTGCTGGCGTTACCGCTGACCAGCCAGATGTATCAGCCGCTGATTATGGCGGGGCGCTGGTTGCAAGCTAGCGATGCTAAGCAACATGTATTGGTGCTTAACGCCGCCACGGCGGAGCTTAACAGCATTAAAGTGGGCGATAGCCTGGACGTTGCTGTCGCACAAGGCCAAAAAGAGCCGTGGCAGGTCATTGGTTTATACCGTTGGTTTATCGGTTCAGATTATGCGGTAGAGCCGGTTTATGCGCCCGTAGATAGCGTGCAAAGCCTTGAGCATAACAATCCACGGCATTCATTTGCATTGCTGTCTGCATCGGTAACAACATTGGCCGAAGAAAAACGCTACGCCGATGCCTTAAAGCAAAAATTTCAAGATCAACATATCGCGCTGGATTTTTATACCACTTTGGCGACCCTGGAACAGCGACAATTTGCTAAAAACCAGTTTATCCCCATGACCAGTATGTTGTTAAGCCTAGCCAGCATGATAGCCTCCGTGGGGGGCATTGGTTTATCGGGCACGCTGGCTATGGGTGTATTACAGCGCACACGCGAGATAGGCGTACTCAGGGCGGTGGGGGCAAGATCGTCCACGGTGTTTAAATTATTTATGCTAGAAGGGTTTTTACACGGGCTATTGGCGTGGATAATCAGCGTTCCACTGGCTTATTATTTGGCTGAACCACTGGCAAAAAAACTGGGGCTCATCACCCTGGAATTACAGTTGGATTTTGTATTTTCCACGCTGTCGGTATGGCTGTGGCTGTTATTAATTATAGCGATAGTCGTTATGGCTTCTTATTGGCCAGCACGTTATGCCACCCAAATAGCGGTGCGTGATAGCTTGAGTTATTAGCCATAAATGATTGCTTAACAATAGTCATGCAAATTTTTTTTTAAATCCGCCACCAGTGATACCGCCTATTACTTGCTAAATTTCATGGCCATCTGGTGATTTACAGAATTAAACATACCAGATACAGCGTTTTCAACTTAGAACAGTTACAGCCACCGTTCGTGCTGAGCTTGTCGAAGTATGAACGGTACACTTCGACAAGCTCAGTGCGAACGGTTACGCTGTAACTATTGAACTGTGAAAACGCTGTACTTAGTTTATCTTGCGATCCCGTGTTCAATCGCCGCTTGCTGGTGGCCGCGAAACTGGTTATAGCCAAATACGGTTTTGAGTATTGCGTGTGCTTCGTTAAGCATTGCGCCTCCGTTAAGTATTCGTAGCGCCGCAGCGTTAGCATTTTCGCTAACAGCGTTATACCACTATAATAGTTAGATTTTACAGGACTTCAGGGAACAATCACCTACACCATGACGCAATCAAACCCACCCGCTTTAACACGACTGAAGCAACTACAGGACAATGGCCAGCAACACACGTTGTGTGGCGGGCTTAAAGGCATTGAAAAAGAAAGCCTGCGTATCGGCAAAGATGGCTTGATTGCCCAGACAGCGCATCCCTACGCGTTGGGTTCTGCGCTTACTCATCCGACCATTACCACCGATTATTCCGAAGCCTTGATTGAACTGATCACGCCGCCGTTTAGCGATGTGCGCGACACGCTTAGCGCGTTGCAGGATATCCACCAGTATGTGTACGACCATCTGGGTAATGAAATCCTGCTCGCCACCAGTATGCCCTGCGGTATTAATGGTGATGATAGCATCCCTATTGCTCGGTATGGCACGTCCAATATTGGCCGTATGAAGCATATTTACCGGCATGGCCTGTGGCATCGTTATGGCAGAACCATGCAGGCGATTGCCGGTATCCATTTTAATTATTCAGTGCCGGAAGCGGTGTGGCTGCAATTGCATAGCCAAGAGCAATCTAGTTTAAGTCTGGAGCAATTTACCAGTGTTGGTTATTTTGGCCTGGTGCGCAATTTTCAGCGCCTGGGCTGGATTATCCTGTATCTGTTCGGCGCATCGCCTGCCATCTGCAAGAGCTTCTTCAAAAGTCGCCCCGAATTGATGGCGCAGTTTGAGGAATTTGACGGCGGCACCTTATACCACCCTTACGCCACCTCGCTACGGATGAGCGATATTGGCTATAAAAGTAAAAACCAGCTGGGGCTGGCCATTGATTACAACACTTTGTCCGGTTATGTGGATAGCCTAAGCCAGGCGATTGCCACGCCGTATCCGGAGTATGAAAAAATCGGCGTAAAGGTGGATGGCGAATACCGCCAACTGAACAGCAATATCCTGCAAATTGAGAACGAGTTTTACAGCACCATCCGCCCCAAGCAAATTGCCAATTCTGGTGAAAAACCCACCTTGGCGCTTAAACGCCGTGGCGTGCGCTATGTGGAAATGCGCTCGTTGGATTTGGATGTGTTCGACCCTATTGGTATCAGCGAAGCGACCGCCCGTTTTATTGAAGCCTTGCTACTGACTTGCCTGTTAAAAGACAGTCCGCCAATGACGGGGCAAGACCATGACATTAACAACGCCAACCAGTTGGCAGTGGCCAATACCGGTAGACAACCGGGCTTGCAATTGCAACAAGGTGACAAAACCCTGTTATTGCAAGATTGGGCGCATGAGGTTTTAGATTCCATGCTACCGGTGTGCGCGGTGTTGGATCAAGATTTGGCGAACAAACCCTATGCGGCGGCGTTGACTTTTCAGCGGCAACGGGTGGACAATCCAGACAGGATTGCATCGGCACGCATGCTTGCAAATATGCGCGAGGCAAAGCAGCCGTTTGCCCGTTTTGGTGTGCAGCAATCGGCGGAACATGCACAGTTTTTTAAGCAACGCAGCCTGGATGCCACCACCACCCAGCAATTTGACGATTTGGCCGTGCAATCCCATACCAAGCAACAGGACATTGAAAGCAAAGATAGCCTGCCGTTTGATGAATTTCTTGCCCAGTATTTTGCCCAGAGGTAATTATGTCCACACTTGATATAGCGCAATTGCAAGCCGAACTTAGCGGTAAAAACCCACGCATCATCCTGAAAAAAGCCCTAGAGCTATTTGATAATATCGCCATTTCGTTCAGTGGCGCGGAAGATGTGGTGCTGATTGATCTGGCCGTTAAAATCCGCCCAGACATTCAGGTGTTTTGTCTGGATACCGGACGTTTGCACCCTGAAACTTACCGGTTTATCGACAAAGTGCGGAAGCATTACCAGATTGATATTGAGGTGTTAACGCCGGATCGGGTGGCTTTGGATGCGTTTGTGAAGGCCAAAGGCTTGTTCAGTTTTTATGAGGATGGTCACCATGAATGCTGTGCTATTCGTAAGGTTGAACCGTTACGCCGCAAGCTGGCGCAGATGGATGCCTGGATTACCGGCCAGCGTAAAGACCAAAGTCTGGATACCCGCCAGGATGTTCCGGAAGTGCAGCTGGACGGCGTGTTTTCTACTGAAGGGCATCCGCTGTTTAAATTTAACCCGTTGCTTAACTGGAGTTCGGCTAAAGTTTGGCAGCATATCGAGGCTTATCAAGTGCCGTTTAATGAGTTGCATGAGCGAGGGCTTATCAGCATAGGTTGCGAGCCTTGCACACGGCCAGTGTTACCTAATCAGCATGAGCGGGCAGGGCGCTGGTGGTGGGAAGAGGCGACCAAGAAAGAGTGTGGTTTGCATGTGGGGAATGTGCGGGGTGGGTTGGAGTCGGAATAAGTATTTAAGAGTATTTGGTATTTCAAATACATCTGAATATACCGCCACAATAGTTTTAGGGGTGAATAATGGCAAAGATTGAAGGTATTAGGATAAAGAATTTTCGTTCTTTAAAAGATGTCACTTTAGGGCGGTTGTGGAATCAGCAAAAATCAGAACCACTCACTCCGATGACTGTTGTTATTGGTAAAAACGGTGTTGGTAAAAGCACCTTGTTTGATGTTTTTGGTTTTCTTGCTGACGCGCTTAAAGTTGGCGTAGAAGAAGCCTGTGATTCACGTGGTCGTGGTGGATTTAAAAAAATACGTTCACAAGGGCAATCTGGGGCAATTGAATTTGAAATTTATTATAAAGAAGATGGTAATGCTCGGCCTATTACTTACGAAATATTCATCAATATCGATGAATCTGGGCGACCTTTTGTACAAAAAGAACGACTTAGGCAACGACGTAAAAACCAGACACGGGGCTGGCCTTTTTCATTTTTGGTGCTCAACGATGGAAAAGGTGTGGTATGGAAAGGTGAAGGTAAGAATATTGATGAAGACAAAAAAGAATTTGATCTCAATGATTTTCTTAAATCACTTGTAGAAGAAGAAAGCAAGGAAACTGAAATAGTGGAGCTTTCTGACAAAAGGAAACTTGGAATTGCTACTCTTGGCTCTTTAAAACAGCACCCAAGAATTTCGGCATTTCGTCAATTTATTGAAGGTTGGTATCTCAGTTATTTTGAACCTAATTCGGCAAGGAGTCTTCCATTAGCGGGGCCACAAAAGCACTTGAACATCAAGGGCGATAATATTGGTAATGTTGTGCAATTCATGGAACGGGAGCATAAGGCACGTTTTCAGAAAGTATTGGATCGTATAGCAAAAAAAATTCCAGGTATTAATAAGATTGATACTGATGAGACTGCGGATGGGCGATTGTTGCTGCGTTTTAATGACAAAGGCTTCCATGATCCCTTCTATGCCCAACAAATGTCCGATGGTACATTAAAAGTCTTCGCTTATTTACTATTGCTAGAAGACCCTACGCCGCCCCCATTTTTGTGTATTGAGGAGCCAGAAAATGGTTTGTATCACAAATTGTTAGAAACTTTAGCCATAGAATTTCGTGCCCATGCAACGGGGCGAAAAGACGGTTCTCAGGTTTTTATTACTACGCACCAACCCTATTTTGTAGATGCACTTGAACCCAATGAAGTTTGGATTTTGGAAAAAGGAGCAGATGGTTTTTCTGCTATTCGACGAGCCAGTGACGATGAACTGGTCAAAAATATGGTAGCAGAAGGGCTGCCATTAGGCGGGCTTTGGTATAGTGATTATTTGGATGCACGGTAACATTATGCATTTTGAGATACTCGTAGAAGATCAATCGGGAAAAATTGCGTTAGATATTTTGGTGCCTAAAATTATTAGTGAAAATGATACCTTCAAAGTTATATCCTACAAAGGCATAGGTCGAATTCCCGTGAAAATGGGCAACAGTATTGATGCCAGCAAACGTATTTTGTTGAACAATTTACCAAAATTATTGACGGGTTATGGTAAGTCATGGAAAAGCTATGATTCGGTTGTTTTTGTTGTTTGTGATCTTGATGACAAATGCCTTGAAAATTTTCGGAATGAACTGATTTCATTGTTGAATAACTGTAATCCGCGCCCTGAAACACGTTTTTGTATTGCCATTGAAGAAGGCGAAGCTTGGTTTCTTGGTGATATTCTGGCCATAAAACGAGCTTACCCAAAAGCTAAAGATGGTGAGCTAAATAGCTACGTCAATGATTCAATTTGTGGCACATGGGAGAAACTGGCTAATGCCGTTTACAAAGGTGGTTCGCAAAAGCTGTCAAGCTTAGGGTGGAAAGTTGTCGGAACTGAAAAATCCGCATGGGCTGAAAATATTACACCACACATGGATTTGGAAAATAACGCATCACCGAGCTTCAATTATTTTCTGGGAAAAATTCGAGAGTTGATTTGATGTGTATGGTTACATCATTCCAAAATTTTGTAGGATTAACCAGAGCCATAGAATGAGCGGAGAAACGAAGTGTATCGATGTGGAGTGGTAAACTATGAGTGCTATTTTTAAAACAAATCATTTTGTCAGTGTAGAAGATTATTTAGCGCAAGAACTCATCACTGAAACCAAACATGAGTATATAGACGGCGCTATTTATGCAATGGCCGGTGCGAGCAAAAATCATGAAAGCATTTGCGGCAATGTGTTGGCAGAAATACGCCAGCATCTAAAAAATACACCGTGCCGCCCGTTTGGTTCTGACGTTAAAGTAAAAGCGGGCAACCAATTTTTTTATCCTGATCTGATGGTGGTCTGTGAGGATAAAACCGATAATGCTTACTACACCGAATCACCACTTTTGCTGGTTGAAGTGCTTTCTAAATCCACGCGGCGCACCGATAAAACCACTAAGCGCACCGCTTATCAAGCATTGCCTAGCGTGATGGAATATGTCTTGATTGAGCAAGATTTTGTCGATGTGGAGGTGTGCAGGCGTTCATCGGGCTGGATACCCCAGCATTATTTTTTAGGTGATGACGTTTGGTTTGAATCGTTGGATTTTAAGTTGGCGGTAGCGGAAATTTATCGCTGGGTTGAAAATGAAGATATGATGATGTTTTTACAAGCGAGTGAGCCTGGTTAGTGTGCAATAAAAAATTTGATTTGTTGGAGCTTGAACACATCGCGGATGACATAGAAGACGTGGGTAAAAGCGAACAAGGTGAATTGGCCAGCCGAAAATATATTATTGGACAGCTGATTGCCGCAAAGCATTGAACATTAATAATAAGCTTATCTATTCCTAAGTAATAATCAGACCTAAATGAAGCCACTCGCTATTTTCGGCACCAGTTCCGATGCAGGAAAAACCACCGTTGCAATGGCATTATGCCGAATTTTTGCCGACAAAGGCATTAAAGTCGCACCGTTTAAAGCGCAAAATGTATCAAATAATTCGGCGGTTAGCAAAGAAGGCCGAGAAATGTCCAGAGCGCAGTATTTTCAGGCAGAAGCCGCCAGAGTAGAGCCAAGCTTTTGGTTTAATCCTGTACTGCTTAAATCGTATGGCAATAGCGCTGTGCAAGTGATTGTTAATGGCTTGGTGTACCAAAATCAATCGGTGGCAAACTATTACAATGAAATTGACACCTTAAAACAAGAAGTACACCGTGCCTTTAGCCAGTTACAGCAAGATTACGAGCTGGTGATTGCAGAAGGTGCAGGCTCTCCGGTGGAGCTAAATTTGCTGCACAAAGACTTATCCAACACCTTTATTGCCACAACGTTTGGCACTAGAAATATTTTGGTGGCAGACATTGAACGTGGCGGGGTATTTGCATCTATTTACGGCACGTTGGCATTAATGGATCCGGTGATGCGTGCAAATTTAATAGGTGTGGTTATTAATAAGTTTCGGGGTGACCGGCGCTTTTTTGATGAGGGCGAAAAAATCATTCGCGAGCGTTTTAACGTACCGGTATTAGGTGTATTGCCGTTCCAAGCCTTGAATATCGATATGGAAGATTCGCAATCCTTACAAAATTACCAGCAGCGCCTGGGTGATGTAAAAGTGCGTGTCGCGGTTATCGCTTTTCCTGGCATGAGCAATTACAACGATTTGGATGTGTTGATGGCCGATCCTGAATTAGAGGTCAGCTTGATACGCTCGTATCGTCTGCTGGTTGGCTTTGACATGGTGTTATTGCCGGGCAGTAAAACCGTGATTCGTGATGTGCATTGGCTGAAAGAATTGGGTTTGTTTACTGAAATTCAACATTTTAACGGCGCGGTGTTTGGCCTGTGCGGTGGCTATCAAATGCTGTGCAAAACCTTACACGATCCCGATGCCATAGAACATGAAATTGCTAGCATGGTGAGTGGTTTTGGCTACATGGACGAGTCAGTGATTTATCAAGCGCCTAAAATACTCCAGCGTGGCAGGTATGATTTGTTTGGCTTGTCTGGGCTTAAAGGTTATGAAATCCACTGCGGGCGCATGGCCAAATACCCGTTGTTTTATCAACAAGGCCGTATTGCCGGCACGCACGTACACGGTGTATTTGATAATGATGGTTTCCGCACAGCGTATTTTAAAGCGCTTAACAGCCAATACCAAGGCTACGATTACTCGCACTACCGTGAAATGGAGATACAAGGATTTGCCGATATGGTCGCCGAAAATTTGGATATAGACGCGATATTACGCGCCGTACAGGAGATATACTCACATTGAGCGGCTACCCTCCCGTTAAATTTTGATTTAGACTTAAGTGCCGACTTG
>NZ_FUKI01000097.1 GCF_900163755.1 Crenothrix polyspora
GCTTCAATTTATTGATTTAAAACAATGTTGCCAATCGCTATAATTTTTTGTCATGTACAGAGTAAATAACCTATAATTTAGTGCAATCAAAAAATATTTATTGACAATATTATTAATCAACGTATATTAGACGCTAGCTAGAAAATAGATTTACCCTCTGCTTACCATTTCGATATCTCTTCTGTAGTTCTTCGTCCTGTTTGTCATTTTGTAATATCCAAATTTACCAGCTAGACCCGCCTAAAAAGGCGTTAATTTTCAAATTTTTATAGGACACATTATGTCAACAATGACTACAGGCACAGTTAAATGGTTTAATTCAGAGAAAGGCTTTGGCTTTATCGAACAACAATCAGGCCCTGACGTTTTCGTACACTTTCAACAAATCAATAACGCCGGTGGTTACAAATCACTGGATGAAGGCCAAAAAGTACAGTTTACCGTAGCACAAGGCCAAAAAGGCCTGCAAGCTGAAAATGTTACTGTAATCTAAAGCCTGATCAAAAAGTCGCGGCCTTTCTGGCCGCGACACTGCTTAACCGCAAACAGTTAGATCTTATACAACACAAATCAAACTGTATGAATCACAAAAGCGCATTAACTTTGTGCGTATCAGCTTAAAAATTCACCTTATCATTTTGGTTGATTTTAAACTCATGGCATTGCACACTGGTGTAGCATTTCTTTGCGGTGGAAGGCGTGCATAACCTAAACGTAGATGTTGCGGCGGTAAAGCTATTGTTTGCAATAAGGCGTTCGGTGAGCTTAAACAAGGAATCGAGCCGGCACACAACTTACGGAATACACGGATTGCCTGCTTTTACTTACCTCAGACTTCACAAATCACATCTAATTTATTCGTTTTTTTGGTCAGTTTCATCATTCTTTTCAGCATCATCACCATAATCACGCACCGTTTTATCTAACTTATTCTCGTTTGCGGACACCTTCATCATGAATACCATTCCGACAACAACCACTATCACCATCACTACTTCCATCACCATTCGCATCATTGTCAGCACCACTGTTATGAAATTAAGAGCTAGCGGCACATCATGATCCGCCATCTTGCAGGCTTACTCTACCAGCTTGTAGACCTCATTCGCCAGCCTGTCAACCTCTTTCAGAATTCTGCGATTATTTTAATGGTAATTTCCGAACGGTTTACGTATTAAGTCAACAAGAAGAATGGCTTAAGCTGTTGCGTCCCAGTTTATAGAAAATCTATCCTGCTATCCGATAAAGTAATATTAAAATAATAATCATCAGAATTACAGATAATCCCTGCCAAAAACGCAAAGGATTACGCTGTAGCAACGGAATATTATCTTCAGTGCGCATAAAGCTGGGATTCGGGGTATTCAGGTCGTATAAAAATTCCGATATTTCGTTATAACGCAGCTGTAGTGTAATAGAGGTGGCTTTTTTTAACGCGCCATCCATCCAGGTCGGCACTAATGGGTTATGATGCAAACTGGGTACATAACGTAAACTGGCCAGATAACCAATACTGGGGTTTTCCGGCATGTCCTGGCCAAATGGCAAGCTACCATTGAGCATTTCATAGGCAATTACCGCCAGCGAATACAAGTCTGATTTTACCGTACCCCGATGTTCGGTGTGATATTCAGGAGCAGTATAATTAAGCGTACCCAAAATATTATCGTTACTGTCAACACCCAGCGGCGCAATTTCAGCAATCCCAGCAATTTTTACCGAGCCAAAATCAATAATTTTTACCGTGCCGTTAGGAGCAAACATAATATTTTCCGGCTTCAAATCCTGGTGCAGCATCTCTTTACGGTGGAAGGCGTGCAAGCCTTTGGCAATCTGCTCCACTATTTTTCGAACCGTCACAATGTCGGCTTTGGGGTGGGCATCCATCCATTGCCTTAAAGTACGGCCATCCAAATATTCAGTAACATAATACACACAGCTTTTGGTGCGGTCGCTGCTGATAATTTTCAGCACGTTGTCATGATGGATGCGTTTACCAGCCCATTCTTCATGCAAAAAATGTTCGATAAAATGAGTGTCGTCGTCATACAAAATAGAAGGGGTTTTTAAAATGACCTGCTTACGGGTATGAGTATCCAGCGCCCGATAAATTTGCGTGCGTTTACTGGCGTGCAATTCCGCTTCTATGCGGTAGCCATCCAATAACATGCCCGGCTGCAAAAGCGGTGGGAATGGCAGGTTGGCATGGCGACGCAAGATTTCATCTTCTTTGGCATCGGGCAAACCGTCAACGCTAAGTAATTGGCAAGTTAGGTTGTCATCACTGTTATTGTCTTTGGCCTGTTGCACAATGCTAGCTGCACGCACCGATAATGCAGTGTCACCGATGAGTAGCTGCTTTAAGGTTTTATCGTCAATAAAATCATGGATACCGTCGGTGGTCATTAAAAACAAGTCGTCTTTTTCCAGGGGCAAGGTTTTGTAATCGACTTCAAGGCGCGGTTCTATGCCCATTGCACGGCTTAAATAGTTTTTATCATTGGCCAGATAAATGCGGTGGTCACGGGTCAGTTGTTCAAGATTGCCTTGGCGCAGGCGGTAAATACGGGAATCACCGACATGAAAGATATGCACGGTAGTAGATTTTAAAATGACAATACTCAAGGTACTGACCATGCCCTTGGTCGATTGGTAACGGATTTGCCCCTGGCTGTACAACCAGGAATTGGTCGCCGACAATATCTTTTGCCCTGCCTGTTTAACAGACCAGCTATCGGGTGTGCTGTAATAATCGCTTAAAAAACTGCCAATACAGGACTGGCTGGCCAGCTGGCCAGCCTCGCTACCACTCATGCCATCGGCAATCGCAGCAGTGATGCCTTTGTGGGTGAGTTGCGGTTCGTTGGGGATAATAGCACCGACAAAATCTTCGTTGTCGGCTTTGATGCCTTTATCGGTGGCAAAACCTACGCTGGCTTTGAGTGTGGATGTGGTCATATTACTTGTAACCCTTTAACAATAAAAATAGAACACAGCTGACACATCATATATCTCAACGATAGATTACCTTGTATAGCATGACAACCATGCTATCATTTCAGTATGATTGAATCATTCAAGGATCAAGCCACCGAAGATATTTTTAACGGCATCAACTCAAAAGCCGCTCGAAAAGTTTTCCCTAGAACCCTGTGGAACGTTGTAACAAGAAAATTGGATCAACTTGATTCTGTTCAATCACTGGATGAGTTGAAAATTCCACCTGGCAATCGACTTGAAAGTCTTTTAGGTGACAGAAAAGCCGAACACAGTATTCGCATCAACGAACAATATCGAATATGTTTTATCTGGGACAAATCAGGCCCTTGTAACGTAGTAATCACCGATTATCATTAAGGCATCATTATGGTTCGTATTCCAACCCACAGAGAACCCACGCATCCTGGCATCATGCTGCGGGATGAATTTCTTATACCCATGAACATCAGCCAACGTGACCTTGCCGACGCAATCCATGTGCCTTATCAACGCATCAATGAATTGGTCAACCAGAAACGCGGTATAAGCCCCAGCACCGCATTACGCTTGGCCAAGTTTTTTGGTATGTCGGCTGATTTCTGGCTTAACTTGCAAATCCGCTGGGATCTGTTCAAAGCACAAGCAGCAGAAAAAAATGAGCTGGAATTAATTCAAGATTTCCACCACTTACAAAAATTAGCTTAATTCAATCATCTCAATAGAGCCATCTTCCAAAACTTCTGCCATGTGGCCTTGCGGTTCGTCAATAAACTGCACGGCCAGCAACACAGTAACCGCTACCCCACCCATTACCAAGAAAAAAATTGACGGCGTAACAAACGACAGGATAGTCAAAAACAACACGCCGCCAACGTTACCATAAGCACCGACCATACCGGCAATCTGCCCCGTCATACGGCGCTTGATTAACGGCACGATGGCATACACTGCACCACAACCACCCGATACAAAGCAAGAACACGACATGGTGAGCAACACCACCACAACGATCGGCCACTCGGCAGTAATGGAAGACATAATAAAATAACCCAGCGCCATGCCGGCCATAAATACCGTTAAAGAAAATTTACGTCCAAACTTGTCGCTAAACCAGCCGCCCATAGGCCGCGCCACCAGATTGATAAAAGCAAAACAGCCGCCTAACAAGCCCGCTTGTATCATGGTGATGCCTTGCGTTTCATGAAAAGTTTCAAAAAAGAACATCGGCAACATTGATACTACGGCCAGTTCTGAACCGAAAGCAATCATATACGCCAAGTCTAAAATCGCCACTTGTTTAAACTTGTATTTATGAATCTCCTCAATAGGCTTTTGCAAATGCTCTTCATTAATATGCACGATTTTGTAAACGTTATAAGCAAACAGACACCAGATAGCAATATGGATGAAAACCGCTGTGGTATCTGATATCAGGCTAGTGAAATTAGCACCGCCAAATGAAGATACCTTCCAAGTGATCAGGCTTAACGCCGCATACAAAGGAATATTCATCAGCACGTAAAAAAACAGATCCCAGATACTGGACACTTCCATCGCACCGGCTTTTTTGGGTTTAAAGTAGGTTGAACCTTTGGGGGTGTCGGTCACGCTAAAAAAATACACCACTGAATACAGCAAGGCGATAACACCGGTGCAACCAATGGCATAACGCCAGCCGTCATCACCGCCGAACATCAACGCCAGTGATGGCAACGCGATAGCCGCAGCGGCCGAGCCAAAATTACCCCAGCCACCGTAAATGCCTTCAGCAATGCCCACTTGCCGTGCCGGAAACCATTCACCGACCATGCGGATGCCGATAACAAAACCCGCACCAATAAAACCCATTAAAAATCGTGCCAGCGCCAGCTCTTGAAAGCTGTCTGCCGTGGCGAACATAAAGCACGGGACACTGCCCAGCGCCAGTAAGGTTGAATAGGTACGCTTAGGACCAAATTTATCCACCAGAATACCGATAATAATACGCGCCGGAATGGTCAGTGCTACATTTAATATCAGAATGGTTTTGATTTCCGGCTGACTGAGATTAAGCGTTTTAGCTATCGACAGCATGAGCGGCGCATGGTTAAACCACACCACAAAGCTGATGAAGAACGCTATCCAGGTCATGTGCAGGATTTTAATGTTCCCCGAAAACGAGAACAGGTTGAGTTTGGGTGATGACATGATGAGTTGCTCCATCAAATAAAAGTTACGTTATTTTAGGTAAAGCAATAGTTATGCCATAAAGTGAATTTGTGATTAGAGCTGGATTGAATCAGTGATGCTGCGCCTAATTTGGTGCGTGTTACGCTTGTTTTCTAAAAATAATGCTGCACGGCAGGTAGAAAAGCCTCCTTAATTAATTAAGATAATTCACTTTGATAGCCGTCTTTTTGCACTATAACGGCGCTGTACGCACTGTTTTAATGCGTCAATACGCACGATTATCGCACCTACTTTAAAAAAAACTATTAATATCAGCTGCATATAGTTATGGCACACGAATTGCTTTATCTAAACAAGAGATCAATCGCGTTATTGGAGTAAAACATGAGTACAAAAAAATCGCTGGTCGTTATCGGTAATGGCATGGTCGGGCAGCACTTCTTAGCCAGCTTAGTCGCAAGCCAGTGCAAAGACAGTTATCACATTACGACTTTCTGCGAAGAGCCACGCGCCGCGTATGATCGGGTGCATTTATCGTCTTTTTTCTCAGGCAAGACCGCCGCTGATCTGGCTTTGGCTGATGAAGATTTTTTTGCCAATAATGATATTACCCTGCATCTGGGCGACAAGGCTGCGAATATCGACCGCAATAACAAGACAGTCACTTCAGCCAAAGGCTTGACTATTGCTTATGACACGCTGGTATTGGCGACTGGATCATACCCTTTCGTGCCACCTGTGCCAGGACATGATCGCCCCAATTGTTTAGTGTATCGGACTATTGAAGATTTAGAGGCGATGGCCAGTGCCGCGAAGACCAGCAAGGTCGGCGTGGTGGTAGGTGGTGGTTTATTAGGTTTGGAAGCCGCCAAAGCATTAACTGATTTAGGCCTGGAAACCCATGTTGTCGAATTTGCGCCGCGCTTAATGGCCGTGCAGCTTGATGAAGGCGGCGGTGCCATGCTTAGGCGCAAGGTTGAAGCTTTGGGCTTGCAGGTGCATACCGGCAAAAATACCACCTTGATTACCGATGGTGAGCAGTGTGTGAACAAAATGTGCTTTGCCGATGGTGAGGAGCTGGAAACCGATATTGTACTGTTCTCAGCCGGTATCCGTCCGCGTGATGACATAGCCCGTTCTTGTGGACTGGACGTTGGGCCACGCGGTGGTATCGTGATCGACAACCAGTGCAAAACCTCCGACCCTGCTATTTATGCCATTGGTGAATGTGCGTTATGGAACGGCATGATTTACGGTCTGGTTGCACCTGGCTATAGCATGGCGCGTACTGTTGTCGCTGATTTAGCTGGGGAAGAAGGCAGTTTTACCGGCGCGGATATGAGTACCAAACTCAAGCTGATGGGTGTTGACGTGGCCAGTATCGGTGATGCCCATGCCAAGTCGCAAGGCGCACTGGTGTACACCTATCAAAATGGTGCCAGCGAAGTCTATAAACGACTGGTGGTCAGTCAGGACAAAAAACAGTTGCTGGGCGCGGTGTTGGTCGGTGAGGTATCGGGTTACGGGACTTTATTGCAGTACTGTTTGAATGGTATCGAATTGCCGGAAAACCCCGACTCGCTGATTTTACCGCCACGCGGTGATGAATCGGTAGGCTTGGGGCCGGATGCCCTGCCGATGTCGGCACAAATCTGTTCTTGTTATGATGTGAGCAAAGGCGCAATCTGTCAGGCGATAGAGGCGGGCGCTATCACCCTGGGCGCTTTAAAAGCACAAACCAAAGCCGCGACTGGCTGCGGTGGTTGCGGAGCGTTGCTAAAATCGGTCATGGACTGCGAATTGACCAAGCACGGTATCGCGGTCAGCACCGATCTGTGTGAACATTTTCCCTACACCCGCCAAGATTTATATAACCTTGTAGTCGTCGAGCAAATCAAGACCTTTAATGACCTGCTGGAAACACACGGCAAAGGCAGTGGCTGTGACATCTGTAAACCCGCCATCGGTTCTATCCTGGCCTCGTACTGGAATGAATACGTGTTGGCCAAGGAGCATCTGGGCTTGCAAGATACCAATGATACTTTTCTGGCCAATATGCAAAAAGACGGTACGTATTCAGTCGTACCGCGTATTACTGGCGGGGAGATCAGCCCCGACATGCTGATTGCGCTCGGTCAGGTCGGTAAAAAATACCAGCTGTACACCAAGATTACCGGCGGCCAACGGGTTGACTTGTTTGGTGCGCGGGTCGACCAGTTACCGCACATCTGGAAAGAATTGATTGATGCGGGCTTTGAATCAGGTCATGCTTATGGCAAATCCTTACGCACGGTTAAATCCTGTGTCGGTAGTTCCTGGTGTCGCTACGGTGTAGACGATAGCGTCGGTTTGGCGATAGAGCTGGAGAACCGTTATAAAGGTTTGCGTTCCCCGCACAAGCTTAAATTTGCCGTTTCCGGCTGTACCCGCGAGTGTGCTGAAGCACAAAGCAAAGATGTCGGCGTGATAGCGACGGAAAACGGCTGGAATCTATACGTGTGCGGAAATGGCGGCATGAAGCCACGCCATGCCGATTTATTTGCCACCGGTTTGGATAAAGAAACCTTGATTAAATACATCGACCGTTTCCTGATTTTCTATGTACGCACGGCAGCGCGTTTGCAACGCACTTCCGTTTGGATGGAAAACATGGAAGGTGGCTTGGATTATCTAAAATCAGTGGTGATTGATGACAAACTGGGGCTGTGCGGGCAACTGGAACAACAAATGACCTATGTCATTGACACCTACCAATGCGAGTGGAAAACCACGATTGAAGATGAGAACAAGCTGAAACGCTTCCGCCACTTTATCAACAGCGACCAGCCCGATGATAACGTGGTGTTCGTGGAAGAACGCGGCCAAATTCGCCCTGCAGATGAAGAAGAGCGCAAGCATTTTAAAATCATGGAGGTGGCTTAATGATGCCCTGGAAAGATGTGTGCAGTAGCGATGATTTGCAACCGGATTCGGGTGTCTGCGCGTTGGTTGCCGGTCAACAAGTGGCGGTTTTTTACAGGGTCAAGGAACAGGCGGTTTATGCTATCCATAACTACGACCCTATAGGTAAAGCCAATGTGCTGTCGCGTGGCATGATAGGTGATGTAAAGGGTGAGCCTGTGGTGGCATCGCCTTTATATAAACAGCATTTTAGCCTGAAGACCGGTGTTTGCATTGAAGATGAACAGATTTCTGTTCCTGTGTATCCGGTGCGCCTCCATAACGGTCGAGTAGAAATACAGGTAGCACTGTCCAATAACGGTGAGATGAAAACGTCTATTCATGAAGAGGCCAGCGTATGAAAATCGACTACTACATCGCGGATGTCTTCACCACGCAACTGTTTAACGGGGCGCAAATAGCGGTATTTCCCTACGCCGACGGCTTAAGCGACAGCACCATGAAGCTGCTGGCCAGGGAGTTGAATCTATCGGAAACGGTTTTCGTGTTTCATCCCGACGCTAGCGACACCACCCGCAAGATGCGTGTGTTCACCCCTAAAAAGGAAGTCGATTTTGCTGGACATCCTATTATTGCCACCGCTTATGTTCTTGGCTTGTGTGGTGATATTGCCTTAACTGAGAAAATTACCAACATTGTTTTGGAACAGAATATCGGGCCGATTGCCGTCAGTATTACGGCAGTTGATGGCAAGCCAAGCTTTGTGCAGTTTGCCCGTAAAGTGACTTCGATCATTGACCGGTTTGCGCCGACTGATGATGAATTATCCAGCTTTCTAGGCATCAAACAATCGGAACTGGATCATAAAAAATACTCGCCGCGTTTGGTGTCGTGCGGCTTTCCGTATTTGATCGTGCCGGTGTGGAATTATGATAGCGTCAGACATGCCAAATTTAACAGTGCGGCCTGGAGCCAATCCATTGCGCCACAAACCGCTGCCCAAGAGATTTTGCTGTTTGCACCGAAAACACCGTTTGCAGATTCTGATTTTAATGCACGTTTGCTAGGGCCGCACATTGGCCTTTATGAGGATCCACCGATAGGGTCTGCTATGCCAGCATTTGCATCCTACCTATGTTCATTTGAACATACTCAAAAAGGTACGCATGTGTTTGCGGTTGATCGGGGGGATGCCGAGAGTCGGCGCAGTGTGATTAATCTGGAAATGGACAACAAAGGTTTAGAGCAACTGGCATTGCGGGTCGGTGGCGCGGCGGTATTGTTTGCCCAGGGTACGATTGATTGCGGGACTAAAATATCAGCGTAGGGTAGGCAAAGTTTTCCTGCCCACGCAGAATAAATAATCATTTACGGTGGGCAGTAAAGCGCTGCCCACTCTACGACAGTCAGGATTGACAAGTATTTATGCAAGCAGAAATTCGCCCGATGAACCTTGATGCGGAGTTCTTTACGCCTGAATTGTGTTATATCAATGAGCTGTCCAATACCGTTAATAATCCCGATGTATCGATAGCGCGGGCTAGAATTGAGCTGGGTAGAACAACACGATGGCATAGGCTGCATGGCATTACCGAACGTTATGTCATCTTGCAGGGAGAAGGGCTGGTTGAAGTGGGTGATTTGCCCGCACAAAAAGTTGTGGCAGGCGATGTTGTGTTAATACCACCGGAATGTCGGCAGCGTATTGCCAATATCGGTAGGGACGATCTGATTTTTCTCGCTATCTGTTCGCCGCGTTTTCAACAACAGGCTTACGAAGATATAGACGAATAGAGTACTGATTTCCAAACGCGAGCTTAGAAACCAATACTAAAATCAGCACTACGATTATGATTTTTTACCCACACCAAAGCTTATTTCCAAGGCATGTAATGCATTAACGCAATCTTGCGATGAATTAATTTCAGGATTATCGTGACACAATTGGTTTTTTGCTTTGGCTTCAGGAATATTGGCGGCATACCAGGCAACGCTTTGGTTGGCTTCAGGACTTGCGGCAGGCATATTTTTCGCTTCTAAGGCTGCCACAGTAACGGTAACAGCGGCTAAGGCAATCGCCGCTGTACGGATGATGATGTTTTTCTTCGTTGCTATGATTTGGGTAAGGTTAATTTTCTTCATGGTTTATCTCTTTAATTAAATAGGAAAGGGGATTAGCTCACAGCATGCTCAGTAATGTGGCAGTGGTAGTTTAATAAAGAATTAAGCTATTGAAAATGTGACATATTGCCGCGCGACATATTGACGCGCGGCAATATGTCACCCCCAAAAAAAGCACGACAATATAAATGTAACAGCGGACATTATCATTATGCTATTTGGACGATACAAAAAAAATCCCATCAAAATGGCCGACAAGGGTGTGGTCGACTGGACGTATTCAACTTGCGGTTATTGCTCTACTGGTTGCTCGATTGAAATCGGCACCAATGCAGTCGGCAAGCCTGTTGCCTCACGCGGCGTAGGTGGCGCGGATGTCAACCGTGGCAAACTGTGTCTGAAAGGCATTTTTGAATACGAGGTTTTTGAAGCCATAGGCCGCGCCTCCACCCCGCTAATCCGCGACCATATTCATGAGCCGTATTCAGTGAGTTCATGGGATCCGGCACTGGATAAAATGGCCTCGGAAATCAAGCGCATTCAGGCGACGTATGGACGAGATTCGTTTGCGGTAGTCTCCACAGGCCAAATACTCACCGAAGAGTTTTATACCCTTGGCAAGCTGGTACGCGGTGCAATCGGTACTAATAACTACGATGGTAATACCACCTTGTGCATGGCTTCTGCTGTGTCCGGCTATAAACGCTCTTTTGGTTCCGATGGCCCCCCTGGTTGCTACGAAGATTTTGAACACACCGATTGCCTGATCGCTTGGGGTTCTAATCTGCCCGAACAACACCCGATTATCTACTGGCGTATGAAAGATGCCATGGAAAAAAGGCGCTTCCCGCTCATTGTTGTTGACCCGCGCGTGACTATTTTTGCCCAGAATGCCGACATTCATTTGCCTATTACTCCAGGTACGGATGTGGTGCTGCAAAACGCTTTGATTCACGTTATTCTTAAAGAAGGTTTGGAAGATCTGGACTACATCAACGCCAACACCACCGGTTTTGACGAGCTGGCCAAAGAAGTCGAAAACTATGACCCCACCAGTGCGGCCAAACTGTGTGGCATAGACGAAGATACCATCCGCACGGTAGCGCGTTTGTACGCCAAAGCCAATCGAGCCATGAGCATCTGGACGATGGGTATTAACCAAAGTACCCACGGTTCCGATGGTGTGGTGGGTATCAATAACCTGAATCTGGTGACAGGCAATATCGGCAAACCCGGTGGCACAAGTTTATCGATTACTGGCCAATGCAATGCGATGGGTACACGCGAGTGGTCATCGTGCTCTGGCTTGCCGGGCTACCGCGCCTTGGAAAAAGCGGAAGACCGAGAAGAAATCGCCAAATTTTGGGGTATCGATCCTGAGTTCTTCCCCAAGAAACGCGGCCTAACCGAAACCGATATTTTCCCCGCGATAGAAACAGGGGAAATCAAAGGGCTGTGGCTGGTGGCCACCAATCCTATGACTTCGATGGCCAACACCGCACGTATCCGCAAAACGCTGGAAAAGCTGGAATTCCTCGTAGTGCAAGATGCCTATACCGATGTGGAAACCAGCCAATACGCACATGTTTTTTTACCGGCAGGGATATGGGCAGAGAAGGAAGGCGTGTTTACCAATACCGAGCGCCGCGTTAATATCACGCGGCAGGTAACACCACCTTTTGAAGATTCAAAATCTGATATGCAGATTTTTAACGAATTGGCTAAACGGTTTGATAACGGTCAAAAAATCCATTTCCCCGAACGTCCTGTCGATGTATTTGAGGAGATGAAGACGCTCTCCAAAGGGCGTTTGTGTGATATTTCCGGTATGAGTCATGATCTGATCGAGCAAGAGCGCGGCATACAATGGCCGTACACGGAAGAGCATGCGGCGCAAGGTGCAAAAGGTACGCAGCGCTTGTACACGCAACCGGCAACTTTTTGCTATGCCAATGGCAGGGCTAAACTGATTCCCTTGCCGTTTATCAACAACAACGAAGTGCCGGATGAGCAGTACCCGTTCTGGCTGAACTCTGGTCGTTTGGTGGAGCATTGGCATACCCGCACCAAGACCGGCAAGATTGGCAATAACAACAAGTTCAGCCCGATACCGTTTATGGAGATGAGTCCTGATGCAGGGCATGAGCTGGGCATCAAACATCAGTCTTATGTTCGGGTAACTTCGCGCCGAGGCGATGCGGTGGTTATGGTGATGCTGACCCATCGCGTACCCAAGAACATGGTGTTTATCCCGTTCCATTTTTATGATTGCGTTAATCGTTTGACTTTGGGCTTACTGGATCCGCATTCCAGACAACCGGCCTTTAAGCAATCGGCAGTGGCGATTGAGCAAGTTGACCAGGATTATGCGGCGCGGTTGAGCAAGGAGTCGCGGACTTATTAATGGTTGTGCATATTGATATGCATTAATAATACGCATATAATGAGCGCATTATTAATCCACAAAGGAATTATGTCATGCAAGCATTATATGATGTATCAGCAGCTAAAAAACCAACGAACGTCAGTGTAAACAGCGACTTAATAAAGAAGGCTAAAGCCTTAAACATTAATTTGTCAGCTGCAATGGAGCAAAAACTCATTGAGTTAATCAGGCAACAACAAGCGGCAGATTGGCTGGCATCCAACCAGACGGCGATTACAGGTTATAACCAACTGGTCGAAGAACACGGCGTGTTTGCTGACGAACTGCGGAGTTTTTAATGGCGCAATTCGATGTGTACGAAAACAGACATCCAAAAACCAGAGGGTTACTCCCTTTTTTGTTGGATGTGCAAAGTGACTTGTTATCTGATCTGGCCACTACAGTTGTCATACCCTTGTGCCTTGCAATAGGAGGGAAGCCATTGGCAATGGCTAGGCTTACGCCACGGTTGTTGATTGAAACCGACTATTATTTAGCATTAACGCCGCAGCTTGCCGGAATAAGCCGAAAAGAATTGGGGGCTGTCGTGGATAATGTTTCAGGTTATAGAAATGAAATTATTGGTGCACTGGATTTTTTGATAACGGGTATTTGATATTTCTGCCTAAACAACGGGGACGGTGTATAAGCGGAATAAATACAGATTTGTAGGTTGGGATGACGTAAGAAATCCCAACGAAACAACGCACCCAATGTTGGGGTTCGTTACCTCACCCAACCTAGATTAGGATTGATTATGTTTGAACCACGCCCAGACGAACCCCTATACGCTTTCCTTAGAGATCAGATCACAGAGGATGAAAACCGCTACGGCCAAAAAATTGAATTGACCGAACCGGACAGCGATTTGCGCTGCAAAAGCCTGAACATCAACGGCGATACGGCGATTGGTGAAAACCCCAACCGCTATAAACAGCACGGCTTTTATTTTAATTCCGATAACTGTATCGGTTGCCACGCCTGTGAATCAGCCTGTAGTGAAAAGAACGATGTGCCCGCGCACATTGCGTTTAGATCTGTGGGTTTTGTCGAGGCGGGTACGTATCCTGATTATCAGCGCACCAATATCTCAATGGCGTGTAACCATTGCGATGACCCTGTGTGTTTAACTGGTTGTCCCACCCGTGCCTATACCAAATTTGCCGAATACGGTGCGGTGCTACAAGACCCCGACATTTGCTTTGGCTGTGGCTACTGCACCTGGGTATGCCCGTACAATGCGCCGCAACTTGATCCCGTTAAAGGCGAAGTCTCCAAATGCAATATGTGCGTAGACCGCCTGGAAGTTAACCTGAAGCCCGCTTGTGTGGCTGCTTGTTTGGGCAATGCGCTGGATTTTGGTGTCATCGAAAATATCCCTGAAAACCGTATCCAGGCTAAAACTGAAATTCCAGGTTTCCCTAGCACTGACATTACCCACCCCAATATCCGCTTTCAGAACACGCATAACACGCACCGAGAAGTAACCCGCACCGACGACATGCCGCTGAAATATCACCGCGATGATGAGCTGGGTAAATTCAAGCCCGTTGTCGATGAAAAACAGGGCAGAGAACAGCACTGGAATTTCCGCAAACTACTGACCAGCCACGAAAGCGCCCATGTGCTTTTTACCTTATGTACACAAGCTACGGTAGGCGCGTTTTCCATGTTAATGCTGGGTAATTGGCTGGGGATTGATGCCATTGTTGCACTAAAAAATTCCAGCGCATTTGTTCCGTTAATTTTGTTGATCTTTGCCGTCAGCACCTTCGGCTTGTTTAAGTTGAATATGCACTTGGGCAAACCACATCGTTTTTACCGTGGCTTTAACAATTTGAAATTATCGCCGGTTAGCCGTGAAATTGCTGGCGTATCGATGTTTTATACAGGGCTGTTAGGCTATGTGGTTTTTGGCTTATGGGATGTGGGTTTACTGAATG
Organism: Crenothrix polyspora; assembly: GCF_900163755.1. Taxonomy (GTDB): domain Bacteria; phylum Pseudomonadota; class Gammaproteobacteria; order Methylococcales; family Methylomonadaceae; genus Crenothrix; species Crenothrix polyspora. Next base: position 14,539 of record NZ_FUKI01000097.1, read on the forward strand.
TAATAGCTAACATATTTGCTTTTATTGGTGTGCTGAGCGGCGCTATCGGTCTGTATTATATGTACAAACTATATAGAATCCCTGCTCGGCCATTTTGGAATCATTGGCAAACAGGTTCTGCCTTTGTCGGCACGCTGCTCAGTTTTGGCGCATTGCTGATTGCCGTTGTCAGCGTTGCTCTTCTGCCATTAGCTGGTAGTCAGGGATTATTACAAGGCTTGGCGGCAATCATTGCTATCGGTTTAGCTGTTGAAGGCTACGGGCATATTGCCCATGCCCGTGATATGGAAGGCGCTAGCCACGAAGGGGCGGCTTCTTATTACCATCAGGTCACTGAATATGGCAAATCCTATAGCCTGCGCAATGGCTTGCTGGCCTTCAATCTGGTTTTAGTGACTGTCATTGCTGTGATGGGATTATCAGGGGTTATCGGTTATTTGGCTGGATTGGTGTTGGTGATTTCCATGCTGGTGATGGCGGCATTTGGGCGCTCCTTATTCTTTGTGCTGGTGATACCGACTACCATGCCTGGTGCATTCTTCTGGAAGAATAAGGGCTTTGTCGAACACGCCAGAGCAACTGGTTTGGCCGATGCACCGCAGCATGGCGTAGCTTATGAACGGCATCATGCGTTTAAAGTGGATGAGCTGATTAAGACCATTAAAGAAACTTCAGTTGCGGAGATGCTTGAACATATTAGGGGGATTTTTGGCAAATAACGTATCTCTATCAAAGAAATTCAGCCTATCTGTTTAACCTAAGGAACGTGCCTGAAATAACTTGAACAACTTAAACGCCACCACCGTTCGTACTGAGCCTGTCGAAGCATGAACTTGCTCAAGTTATTTCGTGCGCGTTCCTAAGCAGCTTTCGCTATCAACATAAAAATAGCGCCCTCTACCCTACCCTCTGTCTTGTGTTTTGTTAGCTATAACAACACACAAGACAATCAACCCACACAAGCTGTTCGGCAACAAATAACTTGCCATAATCTTATCAAGCATAGGTTAAATTAAGCGAACAGCGAGGCTAAAATCCCTTGTGGTAAAATCTGTTGTTTTGGGATTTATAAATAATGTCCAGTAGTAAAGCTAAAACAGTGAATAGACGCTTCTGCGTTGCGCCCATGATGGATTGGACGGATCGTCATTGCCGTTATTTTCATCGCTTGATTTCACAGCATGCGCTGCTGTACACCGAGATGGTAACAACCGGCGCGTTAATTCACGGCGATAACCACCGATTTTTACAGTTTAATACACAAGAACCCCCCTTAGCCTTGCAATTAGGCGGCAGCAATCCACAGGATTTAGCCACTTGCGCGAAAATGGCCGAAGATTACGGTTACGATGAAGTCAATCTAAATGTCGGTTGCCCCAGCGAACGCGTGCAAAATGGTCGTTTTGGTGCCTGTTTAATGCTAGAACCAGACCTGGTCGCCGAATGCGTAGCGGCAATGCAGCAGGCGGTTGGTATTCCTGTTACCGTTAAATCCAGAATTGGTGTGGATGAGCAAGATTCTTACGAAGCACTGGTTAACTTTGTTGCTACACTGACACAAGCGGGATGTGCAACTTTTATTATTCATGCCAGAAAAGCGTGGCTGAGTGGCTTGTCGCCCAAGCAAAATCGAGAAGTACCGCCGTTACGTTACGATATTGTCTATCAATTAAAAACTGATTTCCCTGATGCGGAGATTATTTTAAACGGTGGCATTACCACATTAGAACAAGCCGAAGCCGCTTTACAGCATGTCGATGGCGTAATGGTGGGCAGAGAGGCTTATCATAATCCTTATATAATGGCGGATGTGGACAGGCGATTTTATGGTGCAGTACGCGAACCACTAACGCGTGAAGCTATTTTAGACTTGTTGATACCGTATGTTCAGCAGCAATTGCAAGCGGGCATGCGTTTAAACACCGTAGCGCGGCATATTTTGGGTTTGTTTCACGGTATGCCGGGCGGTAAATTGTGGCGGCGGCAAATCAGTGAAAATGGCTGTAAATTTGGCGCGGATGAAACGGTTTTGTACAAGCCTGTTATCTTGGAGCATTAGTATTTTTGGCTACCGGCTAATCGACTGCCGTGTTCGATTAAACAGGTTATTTTTTGTTATCGCCCAAATTATTTGACATAAAAAGTCTATTTTATTTACATTGAACAGCGTAAATTATTTTAAATTGCGAGAAAAAATGATAGCTTGTCATTAAAACCGTAAATAAAAATAAACACATGTTTTGTAAAATATTGCACTATTTTACAATTTTAAAATTGCACAGAAAGTGCATAAAAATACGCTATTTTCCATTTTTCCTACCCGCTCAATGTCAGTTTTTATCCCATTCAAAATCTAATCTTGAAGGTGGCACAGAACATTTACAAGCCAGCTTTTCACCGATAAAACCTAAACAGTGATTACACCATTAACTAACGGATTAAAAAAAATGACGGATTACGATGTAGAAAAATTGAGTATAGCTGTGTCGGGCAACCAAAAAATTGTATAGTAAATAAACTTTAGCTATCACTACTATACAAGTCATTGCAAATAATTATAATATTAGCAAACAATTTGTAAAAAACAACAAATATATTGAATAAAAACACAAGAAAAAATCTTTTCAAATTATTATCCGCACACAACCGACCTTAGCTTTAGGTCACAAGATTTTTTTTTGTTGCTAATATGAAAACCTAAAAATGTATTTTTACTTTATTTTCAATATATTGTACACTTGTCACAGCGTAACAAATGCCCTGATTTTTTTTTAAAATTATTTTGTTTACGTGTTTTTTAGTTATGGCTTTGACATCACACCTTATATCGTGATAAAAATTACGCCGTTGTTTAAGGTTGATTCGACAACCAGCTCGTGACGAAGTGTGTTCGAGTTGCTCCCTTGAGGAGAGGGATTAAAAAAATATTAATAACTATAGAGGATTTTAAAATGGCTGAAGCACAAGAAAAAGATAACACTTGGGTATATGTTGGCGTTGCTATTGCATCAATTATACTGTTGGTCGTTCTGTTGAAGAAAGACGAAACAAAGCATTTGTCTAGTGGTGCTGTTGCTGCTTCTAATGCTGAAGTTGACGCTAAGTTGGCTGCTAAAAGATCAGCAACTTCAAACAAAGCTGAATAAGCTGGGTTAGAGTTGTCTACCCCCGCGCCATTAAGGTGTGGGGGTGGTTTTAACTCCTGCTAGTTTTTTCCCTCTTCCAGTACACGTATTTTTTCCTCCAGCAGCTTCATCTTCTTCACAAGTTCAGGTAATTTGCTGAGTGCAATTTGCTCTTTGTAAGCTGTTTTTTTATCCTTAGCGGGACTACCAAAAACCTGCGCTCCAGCTGGTATGTCGTTAGCCACTCCAGAACGTGCCATAACCACCGCCCCACGACCAATAGTAACGTGATCAGCAATCCCTGCACTACCCGCCAAAATAACATAATCCTCGATAGTACAAGAGCCTGATACACCAGTATGCCCACACATAATGACTCCCTTACCTACTTTATTGTTATGGCCAATTTGTACTAAGTTATCTATTTTACTGCCTGCACCAATCACTGTACTGCCTAACGCCCCCCGATCTACGCAAGTATTTGCGCCGATTTCCACATCATTACCAATGACTACATTACCAACTTGCGGCACTTTAACGTGTACACCCTCTCTAAATTTATAGCCAAAACCGTCTGCCCCAATAATAGCACCGGAATGAATAATGACGTTATCGCCAAGCTCTACATCGTCATAAATGACAGCATACGGATATATCTGGCAATTTTTACCTATTTTTACATTATTGCCCAAATAAGCATTTGCCAGTATCTTACTGCCATCATCGACGCGGGTGTTTTCACCAATGACAGCATAAGGCCCAATGTATACATCCCTACCTAAACTGACTGAGGCGGCCAGTACAGATTGGGGTGCGATATGCGCACAATAGACTCTGGCAGGGTGTAATAATTCAACTGCTTTAATAAAACTAATTTCAGGGTCGCTACAGACTAATAACGCCATATGCGCAGGGATATTCTCACCTGTGAAGCTTTCGGCGATAAAGCAGGCTGTAGCTGCCGAATGTTCAATATACTTGCTGTATTTGCTGCTGGTTAATTGAGTAACTTGCCCTGACTGTGCCGACGTAATGTCTGACGCAGAATAAATACTGGCAGATGGATCGCCGCCTTTAATGACAGCACCACAAAAATCAGCAAGTTGTTTTACGGTAATCGGCATGGTCATCTCGTCTGTTGAGTTGTTAACTGAAAAATATTACACCAGAATATGGGTATGTGTTCACTCCCCCTTTGAAAAAGGGGAGTGAGAGGGATTTATTTAAAAAAGCTCCCCTAACCTCTCTTTTTCAAAGAGAGGAACTAAATAATTACGAATATGGCACTTATTACGGCTAGAATAAAGGCTCGACTTAAAAACAGGCAAAGACTTAAAAATGCGCTATTCGCGCAACCAATGCCCTGACTTACCACCACTTTTTTCCACTAATTGCACAGATTGAATAACCATACCTCGATCAACCGCTTTACACATATCGTAGACAGTCAACAGGGCAATCTGCGTGGCATTAAGCGCCTCAATCTCCACGCCAGTTTGCCCATTGGTTTTCACTGTCGTTTGGCAACGAATACGATTTTTATCGGCCTCGATACCAAAACTAATTTCCACTTGTGTTAAAGGTAAGGGATGGCATAGCGGAATCAAGTCGGCCGTTTTTTTACTGGCCATAATACCGGCTATACGCGCTATAGCCAGCACATCGCCTTTTTTATGTTGATTAGTGATAATTAAATGCAGGGTTTCCGGCTGCATTTGAATATAGCCTTCGGTGATAGCAATACGATGCGTCACGGCTTTATGCCCGACATCGACCATATGCGCCTCGCCAGATGAATTAAAATGAGTTAATAACGTCATTGCTTGTAAAATAGGTGATGAAAAATAAATACCGACCATTATCTAACTTTTTATGACAGCGTGAATACTATGACAATTAAAATTCGCTATTTTGCAAGTTTGAGAGAACGGCTCGGTCGCTCAGAAGATACGGTGGATTTTTACGAAGCGCTAACTGTCAGTGATGTATGGTATCGCGCCAATGCAGACCAGCCATTACCTGTGAATGTTCTAGCTTCTGTCAACATGGATTATGTTGCTCTTGATAGCGTAGTACAAGACGACGATGAAGTGGCATTTTTCCCGCCTGTAACCGGTGGTTAACCGTGGCAGTTAAAGTTTGCACTGGGGCGTTTGAGCCTTGGCAAGAGATTCAGGATTATCAAAACGCACAGATTAGCGGTGGCTTTGGCGCAACCACTGTCTTCATAGGCACTATGCGCGATTTTAACGACGGTGATGACGTTAAAAGCATGATGCTGGAACATTACCCTGGCATGACCGAAAAACAACTGCAAAACATCGTATACGCCGCAAGGCAGCAATGGTCGATTATCGATGCACTTGTCGTACACCGAGTCGGCACGATTATGCCTAATGACGCTATTGTGTTAATTGCTGTATGGTCAGCGCACCGTGGCGCGGCATTTGATGCCAATCGCTATATCATTGAAGCGTTAAAAACAACCGCTCCGTTTTGGAAAAAAGAACAGTTAACAACCAAACAAGCGCGCTGGGTTAGTAAAAACACAGACGGTTACACGGCTGGTTAACACAAATTTAGGATTGGCATGCAAGGGCATTTAAAAAAATTACGCACAGCACTGAATACACCGGTTGACTATGCGCTACCATTAGGTGATCAGTTAATCCCGCTAAACCCGTTAATAGGGCGAACAATCCGCTTGGTTTATACCGGCAAGATTGTCTGTGTGCATTGCAATACGCCCATTAAAAAAAGCTTTAACCAGGGCTACTGTTATCGCTGTTTTATTAGCCTCGCGCAATGTGATATGTGTATCATGAAACCCGAAATATGCCATTTTGCCGCCGGAACGTGTAGAGAGCCCGCATGGGCTGAAAAATTCTGTTTTCAGCCGCATTTTGTGTATTTAGCCAATTCCAGCGGCATTAAAGTAGGAATTACACGACACAATCAAATTCCTACCCGCTGGATAGACCAAGGCGCTGTGCAGGCATTACCTATTTTTAAAGTAGCGTCGCGGCAACAATCCGGCTTTGTTGAGATGGCGCTGGCTCAACATGTCAGCGATAAAACCAGCTGGCAAAAAATGCTTAAAAATGACATAGAACCGATTGATTTGATCGCCAAACGAAACGAGTTACTGGCAATTTGCGCTGTGGAACTGGCAGACATCACTCAGCGTTTTGGAGTAGATTCGCTTACATTATTACCCGATGAACCGGTAGTTGATATTCATTTTCCAGTGGATAATTACCCCACCAAAATTAAATCTTTTAATTTTGACACCAATCCCGAAGTAACTGGCGTTTTACATGGCATTAAAGGCCAATATTTGCTACTGGATACAGGGGTAATTAATATCCGTAAATACACGGGCTATGAAGTGGCGTTTTTTCAGTAACACTCAAATGCGAGCTACTCAGTAATAAGTTCATTACCATTCATCAGCGTATTACCGCGCAAATTCGCCACCGCCGTATTAGCAACACCATGAACATGGATATGCCGCTTAATGACAGTAGAATAATTCTCATGCAAATGGCCATGAAAAATGGTTTTTACATTCATCGCCGCCGCTAAATCACCCACCACATGAAAGCCATGCCGATGTGAGCCAGGGGCTTCATGCGAGACCAAAATATCGGCTTTTAAAGCTTTTAATGCCTGAAATTCATCATGCCAAATTGCCGATTTATATTTTAACGACAGCTCAACACTTTTATTATTAATTTTTTGAGAATTAAGATAGTGCGCCTTGTCTTTCCATTTGGGCGGCATAGGCGGATACCAGACGCGACCTAAAAAAATACCACCCAAGCCAACAATTCTGAATCCTGCAACCTCTACGACTTTTAAGTGCAGGCTTTTATCTGCTAACGCTGAATGGAACAGATTTTTATATTTGGTAGGCGTTTCAAAATCATGATTACCTGGAATCCACCAGATTTCAGTAATATCGGCGATTTCACGTAAGCAATATTCTAACGGCTTGTCCAGATCGTAATCCCCTAATAACACCACCGCTTCCGGCTCATATTCCTGCACAGCCGCGACCAATGGTTTAAAATTACCATGCGGATCGCCTGCGAATAAAATTCTGTTATTTGGGTTCACTTGAGTTTATCTTCTACTAACCAACGCCTACACCTAAAAATAATCCGATTATTGTGCCATATTACCCGTGCGATAGTGCAAGCCCAATCACGCCGTCTCTGTACGAGTTTATCAGGCGTTGTACGTATTCGCCCATTTTAACGTTACTGCAATACAAATTGATAGGTTTCCTATATCTTTATATTATTTTAGGTTAGAATAGACGGTTTTCGATGCTGGTCTGTGCGTGTATAGCAACGGTGACTTTTACGCTAGCACGATGGCCTTGGTTAGTTTCAAGCTCATGTTTCATAAGTCTTATGATTTTAATCGCTGCGGCTAAAGCGAATCTTTATCCATAAGGATTATATCTGTGTTGTTTCAAACCCCAGCACGAACTTTTCTGGATATTAAGACCAGAGTAGTCACCAAAAAGTTTTTTATGCCCAACTTTTAGAGTAAACACATGACAGATTTATCGCTATATAGAAACATCGGTATTTTCGCGCACGTCGATGCCGGTAAAACCACCACCACCGAGCGGATTTTAAAGCTCACCGGTAAAATTCATAAAATCGGTGAAGTGCATGATGGCGAAACCACTACCGACTTCATGGATCAAGAACGTGAGCGCGGCATTACCATTCAGTCTGCTGCCACCACCTGTTTTTGGAAAAACTACCGTTTTAATATCATCGACACCCCAGGTCACGTTGATTTTACTATCGAAGTTTATCGTTCATTAAAAGTACTAGACGGCGGTATCGGTGTTTTCTGCGGTTCTGGTGGTGTTGAGCCGCAATCAGAAACCAACTGGCGTTATGCGAATGATTCCGAAGTTGCCCGCGTTATTTATATTAATAAATTAGATCGTATCGGCGCTGATTTCTATCGTGTTATCAAACAAGTTGAAGAAGTATTGGGTGCAGTACCTGTGGTCATGACCTTGCCTATCGGTACCGAAGACCAGTTCGTCGGCGTGGTAGACTTATTGACCGAAAAAGCCTGGGTATGGGATAACTCTGGCGATCCAATGAACTATGTCATTCAAGACATTCCAGCAGACATGGTAGCGGATGCCAAAAAATGGCGTGAAAAAATGATCGACCAAGTGTCTGATCAGTTTGATGATGTCATGGAAAGATATTTGGAAGGCGAAGAACCTGATATTGAAACCATTAAACGTTGTATCCGCAAAGGTACCATTAATCTGGATTTCTTCCCAACCTTCTGCGGCTCTTCTTTCAAGAACAAAGGTGTACAGTTGGTATTAGACGGCGTGATTGATTATCTGCCTAGCCCCACCGACGTTAAGCCACAGCCTGAAGTGGATTTAGAAGGCAATGCAACCGGTCTTTTTGCTATCGTTGATGCTAACAAACCGTTACGTGCGTTAGCGTTTAAGATTATGGATGACCGTTACGGCGCGTTGACTTTCTTGCGTATTTATTCTGGCAAACTGGAAAAAGGCACTAACGTACTGAATACCTTTACCGGCAAAACCGAGCGTATTGGGCGTATCGTGGAAATGCACGCCGATTCACGTAATGAATTAGACTCTGCACAAGCCGGTGACATCGTTGCGGTATTGGGTATGAAAAACATTCAAACCGGCCATACCTTATGCGATCCTAAATTCCCAGCGACTTTAGAGCCGATGGTATTCCCTGATCCCGTTATCTCGCTGGCGATTTCGCCTAAAGACAAAGCGGCATCTGAAAAAATGGGTATCGCGTTAGGTAAAATGATCCAGGAAGATCCATCCTTCCACGTTGAAACCGACGAAGACAGCGGCGAAACCATCCTAAAAGGTATGGGCGAATTGCATCTTGACATTAAAGTGGATATTTTAAGACGTACCCACGGTGTTGACGTTATTGTCGGTAAACCGCAAGTAGCCTACCGCGAAACCATTACCAAGTCTGTTGAAGATGAATACACCCACAAGAAACAATCCGGTGGTTCTGGCCAATACGGCAAGATCAACTACCGCATCGAGCCAGGTGAACCAGGCAGTGGTTTTGTATTTGAATCAGCGGTTACCGGTGGTAACGTGCCGCGCGAATACTGGCCAGCAGTTGAAAAAGGCTTTAAGAGCATGTTGGGCAAAGGCGTTTTGGCCGGTTTCCCCTGTTTAGACTTCAAAGTCGTGTTAACCGACGGTGGCTTCCACGCGGTGGATTCGTCCGCGATTGCCTTTGAAATTGCTGCGAAAGCCGCGTTCCGTCAATCGATTCCGAAAGCCGGCCCACAATTGATCGAACCGATCATGAAAGTGGATACCTTTACACCGGATTCGCATGTCGGTGACGTGATCGGCGACCTTAACCGTCGTCGTGGCATGATTAAATCGCAAGATGCCGGTATTACTGGCGTGCGTATTAAATCTGACGTGCCGTTGAGTGAAATGTTCGGTTACATCGGCGATTTGCGTACCATGACTTCAGGTCGTGGCCAGTTCTCGATGGAATTCTCGCATTATATGCCGTGTCCTAAAAACGTGGCCGATGAAGTGATTAAAGAAGTCACCGAGCGCAACAAAGCCAAGTAGACTTGCCGACACTGAAGCCGAGCAGCCCCCTGTTGCTCGGCTTTGTTTTATCTGACCACTTGCTTTTTGTGCTAGCCAACGATGTCTAGTCGTTACTAAACAGGCAAGTCCGTTGTATACACACCGCTCCATTGCTTAGATAACGCCATGTCGATTTCTGAAATAGCCAGTGAACTCAACCAGCGTAGAACCTTCGCTATCATTTCTCACCCTGACGCGGGTAAAACCACGCTCACCGAAAAATTGCTGCTGTTTGGCGGCGCTATTCAGTTAGCCGGTTCAGTCAAGGGTCGCAAAGCCGCTCGCCATGCTACCTCCGATTGGATGGAGATGGAAAAAGAGCGCGGTATTTCGGTAACCACCTCGGTGATGCAATTTGTGCATAACGATTGTATTATCAATCTGTTAGATACGCCTGGTCACGAAGACTTTTCCGAAGATACCTACCGGACACTCACTGCTGTCGATTCTGCCTTAATGGTGATCGACGTGGCCAAAGGCGTAGAAGAGCGCACCATCAATTTGATGGAAGTGTGTCGATTACGCACCACCCCGATTCTAACCTTTATCAATAAGCTCGATCGCGAAGGTCGAGAACCCATTGAATTAATGGATGAAGTTGAGGACGTGTTAAAAATAAAATGTGCGCCGATGACCTGGCCAATAGGCATGGGCAAACGCTTTAAAGGCGTTTATCATTTGTATAAAGATGAAATTCATCTGTTCAGCGCCCAGCACGGCGGCAAGATTGCGGCAGCCGAAGTCATCAAAGGTTTACACAATGAAAAACTCGATGCTTTATTAGGCGACCAAGCGCAAGAATTACGCGATGAAATCGATTTGGTCAAAGGTGCGAGCCACGAATTTAATCTAGACGAATATCTGGCGGGGAAATTATCGCCGGTATTTTTTGGCTCGGCGATTAACAACTTTGGTATTCTCGAATTATTGGATGCACTGGCTGAGTTTGCTCCGTCGCCACGGCCACGCGAAGCTGAACAACGCAGCGTTGCGCCCGAAGAAGACAAGTTCACCGGTTTTGTCTTTAAAGTGCAGGCCAATATGGATCCGGCACATCGGGATCGAGTAGCATTTTTGCGGGTGTGTTCCGGCAAGTTTGAAAAAGGCATGAAAATCCATCATGTCCGTCTGGGTAAAACCGTGCAAATCTCTAACGCTATCACCTTTCAGGCCGATACCCGCAAGAGCGTGGAAGAGGCTTTTCCGGGTGATATTATTGGCTTGCATAACCACGGCACCATTCAGGTCGGTGATACCTTTACTCAGGGCGAAACCCTTAAATACGGCGGTATTCCGTATTTCGCGCCGGAACTGTTCCGTCGGGTGATTTTAAAAGATCCACTGCGTGCCAAAGCGCTGCAAAAAGGTTTAATTCAATTAACCGAAGAAGGCGCAACCCAGTTGTTCAGGCCGTTAAAAAACAACGACTTGATTTTGGGGGCGGTGGGTATTCTTCAGTTTGATGTCACGGCGTTCCGCTTGAAAGGCGAGTATAACGTGGAATGCGTGTACGATAACGCGCCTATTTCTACAGTACGCTGGGTAACCTCAGACAAGCCGCTTAAGCTGGAAGAATTTAAACGCAAAGCCTTTGAAAATCTGGCCGAAGATGGCGGCGGGCATTTGGTGTATGTCGCCAACAGCCGTGTTAATTTGCAGCTAACCGAAGAACGCTGGCCGGATATTAAGTTCAGCGCTACGCGCGAGCTGTAACTGTTGGGGTGACGATAGGAATCCCAATATCGTGGGTGTCTGTGTCGCTGGAGTTCATTGCCTCACCCCGCCCTACAATTGAAATACGCTGTAAATGGATTTTCCTGCTTTTTAGCCGTAACCCGTTGTCAAATCCATGCCAGCCATGTGCTATTACGGCTAAAACTGGTACATCGAGACGATTGATTTGTATATACTATGCGGTACACCAGACTCACTGTTTTTTTATTGCACTAACTCGAAGGTTGGCAATGGTTAGCTTACTCACTATGGCAGTCTACACTTATTGGTTTGTAAGCACTTTCAGCTAACCCGTTCCGACAGGATCCTACATGAACAACAGTTTAATACCAGAAGTGACCGGACAAAATGACATTGACCCTACAGAAACCAAGGAATGGATAGAAGCGCTGCAATCGCTGATAGCAAAGGACGGTAGTGAGCGTGCGCATTTCTTGATCGAGCAACTGGTGGCAGTGACTCGACATGCCGGATTTGATATTCCTTTCAGTGCCAATACTGCTTACCTTAATACAATCCCCGTAGCTCGTCAGGCTTCATTTCCTGGTGATCAGTCGATTGAGCTAAAAATCCGCTCCTATGTGCGCTGGAATGCCATGATGATGGTATTACGCGCCAACAAGCATACCAACGTCGGTGGCCATATAGCGAGCTTTGCCTCCGCTGCAACCTTATACGATGTCGGCTACAACCACTTTTGGCGGGCGACTTCCGAGCAGCACGATTGCGACTTGATCTTTACCCAAGGCCATCTTACCCCAGGGGATTATGCGCGTTCTTTTCTGCTAGGGCGTTTCACCGCAGAACAAATGGATAACTTCCGTCAAGAAGTCAACGGCAATGGCTTGTCATCTTACCCGCACCCGTGGCTAATGCCGGATTTCTGGCAATTCCCGACCGTGTCTATGGGCCTTGGCCCCATTATGGCGATCTACCAAGCCCGCTTCATGCGTTATCTGCAAGACCGTGGCTTTGCCGACACCTCGGAACGCAAAGTGTGGAGCTTTTTGGGTGACGGCGAAACCGACGAGCCTGAATCATTAGGCGCAATTGGCCTTGCTGGGCGTGAAAAGCTGGACAATCTGATTTTCGTGGTCAACTGTAACCTGCAACGTTTAGATGGTCCTGTGCGTGGTAACGGCAAAATTATCCAGGAGCTGGAAAGTGAGTTCCGTGGCGCAGGCTGGAATGTCATCAAACTGGTATGGGGACAACGCTGGGATGCGTTACTGGCCCGCGACAAAGATGGTTTGTTGGCAGCAAGGATGATGTCGTGCGTCGATGGCGATTATCAAACCTTTAAAGCCAAAGACGGCGCGTATGTGCGCGAGTTTTTCTTTAATACCCCCGAATTAAAAGCGATGGTCGCCGATTGGTCTGACCGTGATATTTGGGAATTAAACCGGGGTGGCCACGATGCCACCAAAGTCTATGCAGCGTTCCATGATGCAGTGAACCATAAAGGGCAGCCAACGGTAATTTTAGCCAAAACCATTAAGGGTTACGGCATGGGTTCTTCCGGTGAAGCGCAAAACATTTCCCATCAGCAAAAGAAAATGAGTGACGATTCCTTGCGGCATTTCCGTGATCGTTACGAATTACCGGTTAGCGATGAGCAATTGCACGATTTGCCGTACCTCACCTTCCCAGAAGGCTCGAAAGAACTGGCCTATATGAACAAACGCCGCGCTGATCTGGGCGGCCATATACCGGCCAGACGCAGCAAATCTTACGCACTGGATGTGCCCGTACTCAACGACTTTAAGAGTTTATTAGAAGCCACCACCGAAGGCCGCGAAATTTCCACCACGATGGCATTTGTGCGCTTGCTCAATATCCTGACCAAAGATAAGAACATCGGCAAGCGCATTGTGCCGATAGTGCCGGATGAATCCAGAACCTTTGGTATGGAAGGCATGTTCAAGCAGTTGGGTATCTGGTCGCAGGTGGGGCAATTGTATACCCCGCAAGATGCCGGCCAGTTGATGTTCTACAAAGAAGACAAACACGGCCAGGTGTTGCAGGAAGGCATCAACGAAGCCGGTGGTTTGTGTGACTGGATTGCGGCAGGTACGTCGTACTCCACCCACAACGTGCCGATGATTCCGTTCTTCATCTACTATTCCATGTTTGGTTTCCAACGCGTCGGCGATTTGATCTGGGCAGCGGCTGACCAGCGTACCCGTGGCTTTTTAATGGGCGGCACGGCGGGCAGAACCACCTTAAACGGCGAAGGTTTGCAACATGAAGATGGCCACAGCCATCTCATGGCGGCCACCGTACCGAACTGCATGTCTTACGACCCGACGTATGCTTACGAGCTGGCAGTAATCATTCAAGACGGCATGCGCCGTATGTATGTGGAACAAGAAGACGTGTTCTATTACATCACCGTGATGAATGAAAACTACGCCCATCCTGCCATGCCCAAAGGCGTGGAACTCGATATACTCAAAGGCATGTACTTGTTTCAGGCCGGTGGCAAGAAAAAAGGTGTGCGCGTACAACTGTTAGGTTCTGGCACTATTTTCCGCGAAGTCGAAGCGGCGGCTATCATGCTGCGTGACGAGTGGGATGTGGAATCGGATGTGTGGAGTTGCCCAAGCTTTACTGAACTTGCCAGAGACGGCCAAAGTTGTGAACGCTGGAATCGTTTACACCCCACCGAACCGGCACGGATTTCCCATGTGGCACGTTGTTTGGACAATGCCAAAAACCCTGTCGTGGTAGCCACCGATTATATCCGCGCCTACGCTGAACAAATTCGCGGCTTGATTGCAGCGCCGTATACCGTGTTAGGCACCGATGGTTTTGGCCGTTCGGATACCCGCGAAAATCTGCGTAAGTTTTTCGAGGTAGACCGTTACCATGTCACCATCGCTGCGCTGAAAAGCCTGGCCGATATGGGGCAGTTTGATGCCGCCAAAATCGATGTCGCCATTGCAAAATACGGCATTAACCCCGATATAAAAGCGCCTTGGTTAGTTTAAGGGAAGGAACAGACAATGCTGATTGAAATAAAAGTCCCGGATGTGGGCGCACCGCAAGTTGACGTGATTGAAGTGCTGATACAAGCCGGTGATAACGTGGTGTTGGATCAGTCAATTGCAACGCTGGAGGGTGACAAAGCCAGTATGGAACTGCCGTCCACCGCCAATGGCGTGGTGCAGCAAGTGCATATTAAGCCAGGCGACAAGGTCTCAGAAGGCACATTGATTGCCACGGTGCTGGTGGCGGAAGTCGCCGCTGCCGTGGCAGCACCTGCACCTGTTAAAGCGCCTGACGTTGCACCGCCTGTTGTTAAGCTCACAGAACCTGCACCGATTACCCCGCCCACAGTATCCAGCAGTGCTCCTGTCCAACCCGCGACCAGTGTCAGCAATGTTTCCGTACATGCGTCACCGTCAGTAAGGATGTTTGCGCGTGAGCTAGGCGTTGATTTGGGCAAAGTGACGGTTGCCACTGGCCGGAAAGGCCGTATTTTAAAAGACGATGTAAAATTGTTCGTTAAGCACGCCTTGGCAGAAGGCGTTGTTGGCACCGCTGGTGCGGGTATACCCAGTATCCCTGCGGTGGATTTCTCAGTATTTGGCGGCATAGAAGTCCAAAAACTCAGCAAAATTAAACGCCTGACCGGACAAAATCTGACCCGCGTCTGGCTAAACCTGCCGATGGTCACTTACCACGATGAAGCTGATATTACCGAGATGGAAGCTTTTCGAGTCAGCTTAAACAGCGAAAAAGCCAAAGATGAGATTAAGATCACCGCGTTATTGTTTATCATTAAAGCACTGGTAGCGGCGATGAAGCAGTTCCCAAGCTTTAATGCCTCCTTGTCCAGTGACGGCGAAAGTATCATCCTCAAAAAATATTTTAACATCGGCATTGCTGTCGATACGCCCAATGGCTTAGTCGTACCGGTATTACGTGATGTTGATAGCAAAAGCATCAACCAATTGTCTGTGGAACTGGCAGAAAAAAGCACTAAAGCACGGCAAGGTAAATTGCTGCCTAATGAGATGCAAGGCGGTTGTTTAACTATTTCCAGCTTGGGCGGCATTGGCGGCACCGCGTTTACACCGATTGTAAATGCACCAGAAGTGGCTATCCTTGGGGTAACCCGCGCCAAAATGCAGCCGGTGTGGAATGGCACAGAATTTATACCGCGCTTGATGCTGCCATTGGATTTAACCTACGATCACCGTGTGATCGATGGAGCAGAAGGCGCGCGTTTCATGGCCGTGGTTAAACAAAACTTAAGCGATATTCGCCGTTTATTACTGTAAGCTGAGGGATAATGATGGACAGCAATTCTACGCAAACTGATATTGTACACGCAGAAGTTCTGGTATTGGGCGGTGGCCCTGGCGGTTACACGGCGGCGTTTCGTGCCGCTGATTTAGGTAAACAAGTGGTACTGGTTGAGCGCTATCCGGTCATCGGCGGCGTGTGTTTAAACGTTGGCTGTATTCCGTCTAAAGCTTTGTTGCACATGGCGCAGATTATCCATGAAGCCGACGAATTTGCCGAGCGCGGTATCGTATTTGAAAAACCGACGCTGGATATCGACAAGATCAGGGACTGGAAACAAAACGTCACCAACACCTTAAATGCCGGTTTAGCGGGCTTGGTTAAACAACGCAAGATCACTTTGATACATGGCCTGGGGCAATTTACTTCGGCTAATACGGTAGATGTACAAACTGAAACTGGGGTTCAAACCATTCAGTTTGAGCAAGCCATTATCGCTGCTGGCTCACAGCCGACAAAAATCCCTGTATTTCCCAATGATGATCCACGCTTAATGGACTCAACCGGCGCATTAGCCCTAAAAGACATCCCAAAAAACCTGTTGATCGTCGGTGGCGGCATTATCGGCCTGGAAATGGCCACGGTCTACCATGCCTTTGGTTCTAAAATCAGCGTGGTGGAATTGATGGATCAAATCATTCCTGGCTGTGACAAAGATTTGATTACGCCGTTGTTTAGACGCATTAAAAAGCAGTACGATAATATTTGGCTAGAAACCAAAGTTGCATCGATAGAGTCACAAGCCGATGGCTTAAAAGTGACGTTTGAAGGCAAGAACGCGCCTGAGCCCCAGGTGTTTGATGGCGTATTGGTCGCCGTAGGCCGACGGCCAAACGGTAATCTGATCGGCGCAGACAAAGCGGGTATCAGCGTCAATGCACAAGGTTTTATTCCGGTTGATAAACAACAACGCACCAACATCCCGCACATTTTTGCGGTCGGCGATATTGTCGGCAACCCAATGCTGGCACACAAAGCCGCGCATGAAGGCAAAGTGGCGGCAGAAGTGACAGCAGGCCATAAAGCCGGTTTTGATGCGCTCACTATTCCATCAGTGGCTTATACCGATCCTGAAGTCGCCTGGATGGGCTTGACCGAAAATCAGGCTAAAGAACAAGGTATTGAATACGACAAGGCGGTGTTCCCTTGGGCGGCCAGTGGACGTTCACTCAGCATTGGCCGTAAGGAAGGCTTAACAAAATTACTGTGTGATAAGCAAACTGGCCGTGTGTTAGGTGCGGGTATCGTGGGTACGAATGCCGGTGAACTAATTGCTGAAGCCGTATTGGCCTTGGAAATGGGTGCCGATGCCGATGACATCAGCTTGACCATCCACCCGCATCCAACTTTATCGGAAACTTTAGGCTTTGCTGCCGAGATTATCAACGGCACGATTACCGACATTTACATCAAAAAAGACAAAGCCTAGGCTTTTGCTTTTACACTGAGAGAATTAACTACTGAGACTTTTCTGTTTAACGAAAACTCCAAAGTACCCCAATGATAACAAAAATAGCTACGCTGCTTACACTGGTATTACTCGTCGTCATTAATTTTAGCATTTGGAGCTATATTAATTACCCGCTGCAATTTCAGCCCTGGACTAAGACCACGATGGGGGTGACTTTTGACCCCATGCGTAAAGATGATACCCAAAAAACCAAAATCTTTCACGACCCGGTTGAAATTGAGGCTGATTTAGCGCTACTCGCCAATAAAGTACATGCAGTGCGTACTTACAGCGTGCTAAAAGGCTTGGATAAAGTACCAGAACTGGCTGCTAAACATGGACTGAACATAACCGTTGGTGCGTGGATTGGTGGCGATTTAGAAAAAAATCGTCAAGAAATCGAGACACTTATTAAGATCAGCCGTGAAGACAATCCTAAAATTGTCCGCGTTATGGTGGGTAACGAAGTCTTGTTACGCAACGAAATCACCGAAGATTTGCTGATAGACTATATCCGTGAAGTTAAAAAACGCACCTGGCGGCCTGTAAGCACATCAGAAACCTGGGACAAATGGCTAATCCACCCAGAATTGGTGAAAGAAGTTGACTTTATTGGTGTACATATCCTGCCCTACTGGGAAGGCATTGCTGCTAATGAAGCGGTCGATTATGTATTTGATCGCTATAACACCTTAAAACAGGCTTACCCCAACAAACCTATTATTATCACCGAAGTGGGCTGGCCTTCCGACGGCCAACCGTTTAAACACGCGACTGCTTCCAGAGCCAATCAAGCGCGTTTTTTGCGTGAGTTTTTAAATCGCGCCGCCAAAGAACAGATTGCTTATTACGTTATTGAGGCCTTCGATCAACCGTGGAAAATGTCAGATGAAGGTTCAGCTGGTGCCTACTGGGGGATTTTTGATGCCGAACGCAAAGCCAAATATTCAATGGATGGCGTGGTATTCTCCTTGCCTGCCTGGGAACATTGGGCGGTAGGCGCTGCGCTGTTCAGTGTTGTGTTAATGGGCTTGTTTTTATTTACGCGCACTAATTTAAAATTACCCGGTCTGCTGTTTTTTGGCCTGATTGCTAACCTCGCCGCGTCAGTTATTTTTTGGACGCTATCCATAGGCGCTCAGCAATACCAAACGCCTGTCACTATTGTGTTCTGGGTATTGCTGGTATTAATGCAAATGTTGGCAGCGGTCATTCTTTTAATTGAAAGCTTGGAAATTGCCGAGGTCGTTTGGCATAGAAAAACCGCACGCACGTTTACGCCATTAGAACCGACATCTGAATTTAAATACCCCAAGGTATCCCTGCATTTGCCCATTCATAATGAACCACCCATGATGGTGCGTAAAACACTGGAAGCGCTAGATCGAGTGGATTATCCGAATCTTGAAGTGTTGGTGATGGATAACAATACCAAAGATCCAGCGATTTGGGAGCCGGTACGTGAAGATTGTCAGCGCTTGGGGGCTAAATTTCGGTTTTTCCATTTGGAAAACTGGCCAGGCTTCAAAGCGGGCGCTATCAACCATGCGCTAGAGCAAACCGCCAGCGATGCCGAAATTATTGCCGTTATCGACAGTGATTATATGTTGTCCCCCGATTGGCTTAAATGTATGGTGCCCTATTTCGATAATGACAACGTCGGCTTTGTGCAATCGCCGCAAGATTACCGTGACCGCCACCTAAATACCTTTAAATCTTTTTGTTATTGGGAATACGCCGGATTTTTTAATATCGGTATGGTGCAGCGCAACGAATATAACGCCATTATTCAACACGGCACCATGACTATGATTCGAAAATCTGCCCTGCAAGAAGTGGGCAAATGGGCGGAATGGTGTATTTGTGAAGACAGCGAATTAGGTCTGAGATTATACGAAGCCGGTTACGATTCGGTGTATTGTAAAGAGTCGTTTGGCCAAGGTGTTATGCCCGATACTATGTCCGGCTATATGACGCAACGCTTCCGCTGGGTATATGGCGCAATGCAGATTATTAAAGGCCATTGGCGAAGCTTCTTGCCTACTAAAAAATCACCGTTAACATCGGCGCAGCGCTATTACTTTGTTGCCGGTTGGTTGCCTTGGTTTTCGGATGCGCTGGCATTGCTGTTTACCACGACGAGTTTAATTTTAACCGCCGTGTTACTTTACGATCCATTACACAGCGAATTGCCAGTTAATGCCTTTTTATTACCAACGATTGGTTTGTTCAGCTTTAAAATCATCCGCAGTTTATGGCTTTATCAAGCACGCGTGCCCTGCTCTATCTGGCAATCACTGGGCGCATCGTTATCGGGGTTATCGTTAACGCACACAGTGGCCAGAGGGACT
Source organism: Crenothrix polyspora (assembly GCF_900163755.1). GTDB lineage: Bacteria > Pseudomonadota > Gammaproteobacteria > Methylococcales > Methylomonadaceae > Crenothrix > Crenothrix polyspora. Next base: position 34,180 of record NZ_FUKI01000097.1, read on the forward strand.
ATTCAAGGTTTGTTTACCAACGGTAAACCGTTTATGCGCACGCCTAAATTTGAAAAACAAGGCGCACTGGTCGCAGGTTTATTAACCATACGCCAAGAGCTGCTATTGTTGACATTGCTGGGTACGGCGATTTGGTTTATGTACCACTTGGAGCATTTTGATAACTTGAGTGGTCGGTTGTGGATAGCGGTATTATCGGTGCAATCTGTACCGTATTTGGCGGCGTTAATCACCTTGCTGGTGAGTATTGCGCCAGCTTATGGGCTGGGTGGAAAAGCGCTCGCAGAAGAAGATGATGTGTAAATTACGCACTGTTACGATGAGACAAGTGGCAATATTATTGCTGTAACTTGGGGTTACTAACGTTACCCGGCTACCAACTTAAAACGGGACAAAATGTAGGTTGGGTTGAACGCTTTTCTCAACCCAACATTCCCAAGGCCTTGTAAAATGTTGGGTTGCCAAACAGCAGGCAGCCCAACCTACTTGAATGTTATTGTTTTTTTGTCCGACGTTAAGTTGGTAGCCCGTTACCCCAAGCTACTGATGATAGATTAAACTCGCTGTATTACCAAGCAAACACTATTTCTGCGCGGTAAAAATACAATAGGCCGTCAAGTTTTTAGTAAATAAATAATGCTGGGCAACACCGACTAAATAATTAGCCGTTTGGCCTTTGGTGCGCAATCTTAACCATTCGCCTAGTTTTTGCAAAGGCCGCAAACGTTTGGCAACATTACGCATATAATCAATGGAATCCATTGTTTGCGGTGTTAGATCACGCAGGGCTACACTGTGAAATCCTTGCTGTTCCAACATGCCACCAAACTCATCACGCAGACATAAATTAGGCACGGCCCAACCGTTTAAACAGATCATGATTTCTCGCCATTCTTCATCATTAAATTCACGGCGGGTAAAAAAGCCATCACACACCACCACGCGACCGCCTTTGCGTAACACACGCATGGCTTCTTTTAAAAAATCGCTTTTATTTAATGCGTAGCAAGAGCTTTCTAATGCCCAAACCACATCAAAGGATTCATCTTCAAAGGGCATTTGGCAAAAGTCAGCAACTTCAAAATCAACTAATTCACCCACACCTTGCCGTGTTGCGTGTTGCGCACCGTAAATAGCTTGCTGGCCACTGACCGTCATCCCCGTGGCGCGATTGCCGTAATTTTTTGCCATCCAAATACTGCTACCACCGACACCACACCCTGCGTCTAATACACGATCACCGGGCTTAATACCGGCAGCATCGTACAGTATCTGGTTTTTATTTAATAAGGCTTGGTGATGCTGATACGGTGTGGTTTTATCCCAATAGCCATAGTGGTACGCCAGGTTATCCCGATTGCACCAAGTGAGCAGATAATCCCAATAACATTCGTCATAATATTCGGCGGTTTCTTTACGTAATGCCTTGCCGGATAGATCGGCATCGACAGATAACTCTCGATTGTCTTGATTGGATATCAGGGTGTGCATGAGTTGAAATAAGCCCTTTGTGCTGTCTAGGAGGCTGGGCATTATATCAGCCAAACAACATGGGAGGGCTATTTTTGCGCAACATTGGCGGGCGATAAAAGTGCGAGACGTGAAATTATCAGGTTTTTTTCAATTCAACATCAGCCAAAAATTTTAAATGTTGAATTGCCAAGCAGCAGACTGCACAAGCTAATTGAATATTATCATTTTTGTCCTGTTAAACGGGTGGCCGAAAAATCGAAACAGCATTGAGTGTATTATAGATATGGCTAACAATGCGGAACATTGATAAAATTACCGCTCGTTATCACGCGATCTTCTGCCATCCACAGTCAAAACAATCGGCTACCCGTTTACAGCGTTTTCACAATTCAATAGTTACAGCGTAACCGTTCGCACTGAGCTTGTCGAAGTGTGCCGTTCATGCTTCGACAAGCTCAGCACGAACGGTGGCTGTAACTGTCCTAAGTTGAAAACACTGTAAGCTGGAACACATTTTATAGGTTGGGGTGAGGTAACGAACTCCAACGATACGGCGCATTATGTGTTGGGATTTCTAGCGTCACCCCAACCTAGACCAGTAGCATTACATTTTGTCCCCTTATTAAATGGGTAGCCGAACAATCTCTTTAAAATGCAGAGCCTATAAGCGCATTTAATTCACCGTTTTACACACCCAGCACTATCACTCATTTACCGATTTAAAGGCTACCTATGTCCTTCCACAGAACACTGTTTTATTGTGGCACAGCTGTATTTTTTTATTTGTCCGCTATGCCTGCCTTTGCTCAACAAACCACACGCGCTAACCTATCATCGGGGCAAAGACAAGCAAATGATCAATCGGTGGATGCCCCCAGTATCAGTGCCGATGGCCGTTATGTAGCCTTTACTTCGCTGGCATCTAACTTAGTGGCGGCCGACACCAATAATGCGCATGATATTTTTATTTCCGATCTTCTGACCCATAAAACCACGCGGATTAGCCTGGATGCGAACGGTGTGCAGGGTAATAAATCGAGCTGGTTACCGCGTATCAGTGCCGATGGTCGCTATGTTAGCTTTTCTTCTGAAGCGTCTAATTTGGTAGCCAATGATACCAATGACGTTATTGATGTTTTTGTTTATGATCGCTCAACTAAAAAAACCATCCGCGCCAGCGTATCATCCGATAACAAACAGGGTAATGATAACAGTGGCTGGAACAGTGCGGCTATGAGTGCCGATGGCCGTTATGTAGCATTTGATTCCGATGCCACTAATTTGGTTGCAGGCGACACCAACCAAGCCAGTGACATTTTTGTTTATGATCAATCCACCCAACAAACCACCCGCGCCAGTGTGGCATCCAACGCTATGCAAGGCAATAATAACAGTGGCTGGAATAGCCCCAGTATGAGTGCGGATGGCCACTTTGTGGTGTTTGACTCCGAAGCCTCAAATCTGGTAGCAAACGATACCAATGATAACGTGGATGTGTTTGTTTATGATACTTGGACCAAGCAAACCAGCCGCGTTAGCTTAGCCAGCAATGACACACAAGGTAATGCGTGGAGTTGGCAACCCAGTGTTAATGCCGATGGCCGTTATGTCACATTTGAATCATCAGCATCTAATCTGGTATCGGGTGATAGCAATGAAAACAGTGATGTTTTTATGTATGATCGATTGAATAAAAAAACCACGCGCATTAGTTATTTGCCAACGGGTGTGCAAGGTAATGACGAGAGTTTTGATAGCAGTGTGAGCGCCGATGGTCTTTATGTGGCATTTCGATCGTATGCCAGTAACCTTGGTGCTGGCGATAATAATGACAGTGCGGATATTTTTATTAATGACCTGGTTAAAAAACAAGTAACGCGGGTCAGCGTTGCTTCGAATGGCGAACAGGGTAATGATGGCAGTTGGCGACCTTTTGTCAGTGCCACAGGGCGGCATGTGGCATTTTTATCAGATGCAACCAATTTGGTCGCAGGCGATTCTAATTATTTAACAGATGTTTTTGTTGCTGATCGTTTGCTCAATACTGCACAGACTAGCGATGTAAAAATAGCTGTTAAAAAGAAACCACTCACGCTAAAAAACAATAGCACCGGCATTTACAGTTACACGATTACCAGCACAGGCTCAAATGTTGCTGATGTGAGCTTATTGCATATTACATCTGGGTCTGGGCGTGTTATTAGCATTAAACCCAGCCAAGGGACATGTACACGCTATAGCTCAGAAATTTTATGCCATCTTGGCACGCTGGCCACAGGTAAAAGCATAACTGCCGATGTGGTGATGAAAGCAAGCAATAGCCCTGTTATCCAGCAAATCACCGTCACTGCCACCCCGCTAGATAACAGTCCACTTAACAATACTGTTTTGTTATCAACCCCTGTACAGCCGTAGCTTTCATTGAAGAAAGCGGCTAAAAATATAACAAACGGGCAACACGCTTAAAGCACACTAAAAGCCATTGTTAAGACCCACGATCTACCAGCTTGCGCCTTCTCCAGCGGGAGAGGCTTGAGACGAGTTCAGATATAAATGCGCTTTACATTTTATGATCACTCATAATCCGGTCGAGTGGGCTACTGACACCCTTCCCGCCTTTGTTGAGGACGTGGGTGTAGATCATTGTGGTGGAAACGTCGGAATGTCCCAATAATTCCTGTACGGTACGAATATCGTAACCACTTTCCAGCAAATGGGTAGCAAAGGAATGTCGAAACGTGTGTGGTGTAGCGGGTTTAGTCAGATTGGCATCGCGTACGGCTTGTTTAACTGCCCGCTGTATGGCTTGTTCTTGTACATGATGGCGACGTTGTATTTGGGTGCGTGGATCAGTTGAAATTTTGCCTGCAGGAAAAATATACTGCCACATCCAGTCTTTGGCGGCGTTTGGATATTTACGTTCTAAGGCATACGGCATGTACACTGCGCCAAACCCCTGTGTCAAATCGTTTTCATGTAATCGCCGCACTGCTACAAGATGAGTTTGTAACGCTGTTGCTAAAGAAACAGGCAGCATGGTGACGCGATCTTTAAAGCCCTTGCCATCGCGGATTAGAATCTCATGACGTTTAAAGTCGACATCTTGTATGCGTAAGCGCAAACACTCCATAATGCGCATCCCCGTTCCATACAGTAAGCTTGCCACCAGCCAATGCGTTCCGGTTAGTCGCGACAAAATCGCCTGGATTTCATCACGGTTTAATACGACGGGCAAGCGCCTGGGTGTTTTGGCATGTTCAACATTATCCAGCCAGGGCAATTGCAGCTCTAATACTTCTTTATAGAGAAATAATATCGCGCATTTGGCCTGATTTTGGGTAGAAGCAGACACCTTTCCCTTAACGGCTAGATGTGTTAAAAATTGTTCTACTTCTGCTGCCCCCATGTCACGCGGGTGCTTTTTACCAAAATGCAGAATGAAGCGTTTAATCCAGTCCGTATATGCTTGTTCAGTACGAATGCTGTAATGCTTAAGACGAATTTTTCCTCTGACTTGATCGAGTAGTTTTGGCGCTTGTGCAGGTATATTTTCTGAAGGGTATTGCATTTAATTTAGGATATGCTAAATTCTTTTACATCAATGAAATTAAAACTATTTTAACTTTTTAAAATTATTTAGACAACTTAATGACGTAATGTTTTGCGTCAATTAGGATGTCTAGTATTAGTTAGGCTATGAATGTTACGATGGAGACAGTATGTGAAAAAGATAGATGAACTATTTATTGAGCAAGAGAAGGCTTCAAAATTGATGATAGTAGCATCCTCATTATTATGGGTTGGGGTGCTTGTTTTATATCGCCTTTCGGTGGATGATTTTAAGTTAGATGCAGCATTAAAAAATACTATTGCGGATGTTAAATTTTTTAGTCTAACTGCATTTACAATAGTCACAAATATTTTTGCTGCAATAATATTCACTTACTTTTATAAAGCTAAAGAGTCTAACAGGCTAAAAACATTAAATGAAATATCAAACCCTAGTTTCATGCTAGAAGTTCTTAAAGATATTGCTCATTATAAGGGAGTATACTGTGCAGACCATGATGTACAAGTTAAGTTAAGAAGATTTCCAGCTACAAACGACATTTTAATGTGTGATTTAACATATAAATATAAAAAGTCTCATATTAAGAAAGATGTAAAATTTACTATTTATAGAATAACACAAAGCACTAATAAGCGCAGTTTACCATTAATAGCTGACGAATGCTTAAATAATGAATTTGTTTGGTATAACGACGAAACAGACTTTAGTTACGCGGTTAATTCCGGAGACTATACGATTGGTAATCTACTTATCGAAGGGATGATTCACGATTTGAACCGTGAAGAAAAAAATAATGGTGAAATAATTATATTTACATGCAGCTTAGATAAAGAAATTGAGTCAATGGCAATGATTACTTACAAAGTAACCATTCCTGTCGAAAAAGAAAGCGTGATAACAATTACAGCTGAGTTTCCATCTAATAAGGGAGGAATTACCTTTGATTACTCTGATCTATCACCTGAAATAACAGTTTCGGCATTTACAAGAACAGGTATAAAATCTAATCCCGTTGATTTAAGCTCAGATGGTGGTGTTAAAAAATTTGAGCATAATGGGTGGCTTCTTCCAAAAGATGGATATGTATTTGCATGGTGGAATGTACCCTAACTCGTGATAATTGTGGAAAAGCTATTTATTCAGCACTACTTTCTTTTTTCTTTATTCAAGAAAGGAATGAGAATATACGTACTCTTAACGACATCATACGCAACTTAAAAAAAGATGGGCTAAGTTTCTCAATGTATATTCCGTGGTTTTTCTTCATAAACCCATTCTGGTATACATACCATAAAAATTTAATAGCTAAAAAAAATATTGAACCATTAAAAAAACAAAAAAACGGGGTAATGCTGCACTATGTTACTTGTAACCAGTTGTATGGCATACAAGACTCTTGGTGTCATTTTGTTTGCGAAATATATGATTCAGGAAAAAGAATAAATTTTATTGATCCATATAAAAAGCATATTGTTATTGACTACCCTAAACATAAAACAACGAAGATAGATTTTGAATCGTTCTTATCTTCTAATCATATTATGCTTTACATTTATAGATGACCATATGAAAATTGCCTATTTTGGTTACGACTTCTTTTGGAAATGCTTAGAGTATCTGTTAAACAATGATAATGAAATCATTAAGGTTTTTACATACAAAACGGATAATACTTATAACTTTAATTATAAAATAACTGACTTATTATCAAATAAGTCCATTCCTGTTCAATTCGGCAAGGCAACAGAAAACGATATACAAAAACTTGTCGATTCAGGTTGTGAACTCATAGTATCAGCGGCCTACCCTTATAAAATTCCTATCATAAATGATCTTAAAGGAATAAATATTCACCCTACCTTACTTCCGCAAGGAAGGGGACCTTGGCCGCTTCCGTACATTATACTAAATAAACTAGTAGAAAGTGGGGTAACTATCCATAAACTAAACGAAAAATTTGATTCAGGGGATATTTTGATTCAGGGTTCGTACCCAGTTTCAGAAAAAGATAATTTAGAATCCATATCATGCAAAAGCCAAATAGTCGCAATTGACATACTTCAGCGACTTATGTTTGATTTTGACAAGTATTGGATAAACTCGAAGCCACAAGGTGAAGGAAGTTATTGGGCGTTTCCCAGTGATGATAAACAAACCATAAAATGGAATGATAGTGTTGATAATATAGATAGGATTGCTCGTGCTTTCGGTAAGTTAGAATCAACAGCAAATTTTGCTGAAAAAATCTGGGTCATTAGAGATTTGAGTGTTTGGAAACAAAATCACAATTACGAAATAGGCAGTGTTGTTCACGAAACAAATAAAGAGGTGGTTGTAGCAGCATCAGATGGGCTTGTCTGTCTAAGGTTTTTTTCTGAATATTTGGTTTAACGTAGCTTTTGAGGAATATGGATAAATATTATGCTTAAAGTAATAAAGGTGTTAATTTCTTATTTTGTCTTGATACTTGATATGGGCGGAGGCGGTCAGCCAAAAAAGTTTAAAGGTATACCGAGCAAAAATAAAAAACTTTAACCTGATAGATATTTCCCTAATTTTACAAATCTCATGGTTAATGTATGTGTTTTCGTTATGCACTGAATAGCTTCCTATGTTTGGTGGCCTAACATTACGCTCAAGCGGGACGCGCCTTTTCGTGGCGGTTTTGAAGGTTTGTTATTTTTTTGGCTTCAGTGGCTTCGCCAATCTTCCGTGACAGGCGCGCCCCTTAGCTTTACGTTAGGCATTTTTAGGAAACCATATGGACATCAATAGACTAGCTCCTGCTATCGCGACGCATGAACTTCTCATCAAAGCGCCAGCGCAAAAAATTTGGAGTCTTGTCGCAGAAATTGACCACTGGCCTAAGTGGAATCCAGCAATAAAAAGCGCAAAGCTAAATGGTTCTTTTGATATTGGAACAACCTTCAACTGGAAGAGTGGCGGAATAACCATCGTTTCTACGCTTCAGGAAATTCAGACGATGACGAAACTTGTATGGACGGGCAATGCAATCGGAACCCGTGCAATTCATGTCTGGAGCTTCCAGTCTACATCAGATGGCGTGTTAGTTCGCACGTCAGAATCATTTGAGGGGTGGCTTGTAAAACTCATGCGTAAATCAATGCAGAGAACCCTCGACGAATCATTAGTAGCTTGGCTTAATCAACTTAAATGTAAGGCAGAAGCCGGGTAGTTGTTTGGCGACCCAACGTCCATTCGGCCTAACATTACGCTCAAGTGGGACGCGCCTTTTCGTGGCGGTTTTGAAGGTTTGTTGTTTTTCCGGCTCCGGTGGCTTCGCCAGTCTTCCGTGAAAGGCGCGCCCCTTAGCTTTACGTTAGGCAGCACGAAGACCACTTTCCGCCGAGAGGAGATCACATGGACGAAACATCGAACTCCAACGACCGCGCGCAGTTTCTGTACGAGGAAGGAATGCGATACAACTGGCGCGGGCCTGATTCCGGAGCAAACGCTGCCGTAGCCAGAGCTTCATTCGAGCAAGCCACCAGACTTCGTCATCCAAGGGCTATGCGAGAACTCGCTGAAATGATGTTTGTTGGTTCTGGCGGTGCTAAAGAGCAGGAACGCGCACTTCAATTGAAGTTTCATGCCGCTAGGCTCGGCGAGATCGAAGCGCTTGAAGAACTCTCGGCGCTGCTGGGTAGCTACGCTGAAGAACAGGTCAAACCATCCGAACGAAACCGGGCCGAGCTTGCAGCCAAGAAGGCAGAGCAGGCAGGCGAGTTGCTGCACTATCTCGGTTCCTATATCGCTGGGCTAGCGCCCCTGTCTCACCTGAGTGTTGGTCAAGCATGAGCGCAGGCATCCAAAAATCAGTCCGTCGCAGAAGCGTGCGGCCTAACCCTTCCATCGAGAGGGACGTCCAAGAGCTATCGCTCTTGGCCGCCCCTCATGTCAAACGTTAGGCGGCAGAAAATGCGAAACGCACAGCCCTCGGCCAGCAGCGCTTTAAGGTGTCACCGCATTCGCGCCTGGTCAGCACCGAAGCAACTGGAGCAGTTCAGTCAGGAGGTTGGGCCGTCGCTTGCACTCAAGGGTCGGTCTAGAGGTTCGCGCGAGGCTACTTCGGCTTTTCGGTTACGCGCCGTCTTCTGTGTTTCGCCACCAAGCGTTTGCTTCTCAGCACGCACTTTTCTTCGTCCCCTGTGCTCACTCGGTGCGCCGGGCACTCTGCGCAAGTCTCGCGCGCTTGTCGGCTCGCAGCCCGATAAGCCTTCGGTCAAGCCCCCGCGTGTCCTCTACAGTGCGCTCAGGCTTCTGGCAGCAAGCTTCCGTGCTTGTCAGCCGCCTAACCCTTCCATCGAGAGGGACGTCCAAGGGCTAGCGCCCTTGGCCGCCCCTCATGTCAAACGTTATGCCTTGTAACTGGTATATGTTGCTTCGTGTAACCTAAGAAGTTACAATTTGAAGCATGATTAAAAGCTTCAATCACAAAGGCCTGGAAAAATTCTTTACCACTAGCACTCAAAGTGGAATCCAACCTATTCATGCCAAGCGGTTACGTTTAATTTTGGCATTGTTGAACGATGCTCATCAGTTGAGTGATTTAGATGCTCCAGCTCTACGCTTACATCAATTGAAAGGTGATCTTGAAGGTTTTTGGTCTGTTACAGTTCAAGCGAATTGGCGGGTTGTTTTTCGCTTTGAGGATGGCAACGCCTACGTTGTCGATTATCTGGACTACCACTAATGAGTCGTGTTTATGCGAATGTATGATCCCCCACATCCTGGCGAAATGCTTTATGAACTCTGGTTGCAACCATTAGGATTGACTATTACCCAAGCAGCCCAACAATTGAATGTCACCCGAAAAACTGTTTCTTCTATAGTTAATGGTAAAACGGGTGTCAGTCCTGAAATGGCAGTTCGATTGGAATTGGCGTTTGGGAAAAGTGCCGAATCATGGCTTTCTGCTCAATCGGCTTATGATTTGTGGCAATTGGAAGCTAAGCGCGAAACTTTGGGTGTTCATCGCGTGGCTGCTTAGCTGTTGTGGCACAGGGGCTTTTTAGTTCTGTGTTGGTTTAGCAGCATAACGGGGCGCTCAACCAGACTGGCCTTGATACCCCAGTTTTATTTACAGCTCTCTGGCCAGCCGGTTAGCTTACGTTATACCTTTGTTCCCGTTTGGGGCGTTTTTCTTGTTATCGGTACAGTCTTTTGGTGGGCTTCTTTTCGTAAAGTGGTTGGCCGCCGTGGGAAAATTATCTTCCCTGCCCGTTTGGCACGTTCAGGTTTGGCCGAAACATCGGCGGTGCTACACAGTAGGAGTGTGTTTACACCTTGTGCGGCAATGGTAACTTGCAGTTACTTATATAGTGCGTGGGCCGCACAAGGTGTAAGCCGCGAGTCCTTGGTTTATTGGCTTTCGTGGTTTCGGTTGGCATTTTTGTCCGGTGGTTGTTTGGCCTTTGTGCATATGTTTGGCCTTATAATCGGGTAGCCAGGGGCATCTAACCCCCAGCCCCCACACCACCCACCATGCGGGTCCGCA
>NZ_FUKI01000036.1 GCF_900163755.1 Crenothrix polyspora
CAGGGCAAACGCATTAAAATTAAATTGCGAACAATACTTTAGCTCTGTAGTTGTCGTTCCAGGCCGCCCTGTTCATTTTCTTTTTGGTGCTGATTTTGCTGGGTTCTTTTTGGAACAGGTTTAGGCAAATGTGGCGGATAGTCGTCATAATTGCGGGGGCATTGCCTTTACGTATCCGGTTGTCGTCTTCACGGAAAACCACGTCCAAACGCCAGTGTAGCTTGTTTTCTATCCCCCAATGGTTACGGACAGCATGGGCAAACAGCTTGGCATTGGCAGCAAAGGAGTTGATGAAATGCCGTTGCTCCAAAGTAACTTTAGTGCCGACATGGCATTCACGCTCCACCATGCCGATGCTTTTTAACCCTTTCCAGCGCTCTGTTTTCGGCAACGTGCATAATGTTTCGGTGATCCAGTAACGGCGGATTTCCAGACGGCCATGCTCGTTGTCGATTTCCTCAAAGTAACTGTGCTTGACATCCTTGAAATTGGCCTCTCGTGCTGCTGTGAAAAAATCTTCGACCGCCTCATGCAAGTCGCCTTGGTTACCTTTGAGTCCCAGGCAATAATCGCCGTCTTGGTCGACAATCTGTTCTGCAATGGCACTCTGACAGCCCATGGCGTCAATGGTCACAATGCAGCCCTTCAGCTCAAGTAATGCCAGGAGTTTGGGGATGGCAGTAATTTCATTGGACTTCTCTTCGGTCGCTTCCTGTCCGAGTACCATCCCGTTGGCGCACCCCCATGCGCTGACCATGTGCAACGGGTTTTTATTGTTTTTTCGGTCATGCGAACGCCTCGCCGTTTTGCCGTCCACGGCGATCACTTCATCCGGCATCGCTTTGTTTACGGCTCCGACCCAGTCTATGAAACAACGTTGGAATTCCTTGGGGTTCAGCCGGGACAACACATAAGCAATGCAATCATGTGACGGTATGCCGTTCTTCAAAGGCACAAACTGCCGCAACCAATCCAATTTGTTATGGCCAAATTCTGCGATGTCTTCCCACCCTTGAGCGCCACTTATGGTGGCACATATTGACAGGACAATGATGTCCATCAATTGATGGAGTTTCTTGCGTTCAATTCTTGGGTCTTTC
>NZ_FUKI01000022.1 GCF_900163755.1 Crenothrix polyspora
GCAACACCGGTAATCGGGCTGCCGTCGGTGGCGTTGATCGTTGGTAATGCAGGTATTGTTGCATCAACTTTAATGCTGACAAGCGCACTGGTGTTTCCAGCGGCATCGGTAGCGGTTACATTCAGTACCGTGCCATTGACAGGAACAGTCGTCGGTACAACGCTGTACGCACCGGTGACAGGATCAGCTGTCGCCGTGCCAATTAATACACCTGCCGCATCTTTAATAATAACCACACTGCCCGCTTCCGCAACACCGGTAATCGGACTGCCATCGGTGGCGTTGATCGTTGGTAATGCAGGTATTGTTGCATCAACTTTAATACTGACAGGGATACTGGTATTTCCAGCGGCATCGGTAGCGGTTACATTCAACACCGTGCCATTGGCAGGAATAGCGGCCGGTACAATACTGTACGCACCGGTGACAGGATCAGCTGTCGCCGTGCCAATTAATACACCTGCCGCATCTTTGATAGTCACGACACTGCCCGCTTCTGCAACACCGGTAATTGGGCTGCCGTCGGTGGCGTTGATCGTTGGTAATGCAGGTATTGTTGCATCAACTTTAATGCTGACAAGCGCACTGGTGTTTCCAGCGGCATCGGTAGCGGTTACATTCAACACCGTGCCATTAGCAGGAATAGCAGCCGGTACAATACTGTACGCACCGGTGACAGGATCAGCTGTCGCCGTGCCAATTAATACACCTGCCGCATCTTTTACAGTAATGACACTGCCCGCTTCTGCAACACCGGTAATCGGGCTGCCGTCAGTGGCGTTGATCGTTGGTAATGCAGGTATTGTTGCATCAACTTTAATGCTGACAAGCGCACTGGTGTTTCCAGCGGCATCGGTAGCGGTTACCGTTAATATCGTGCCATTGGCAGGAATAGCAGCCGGTACAATACTGTACGCACCGGTGACAGGATCAGCTGTCGCCGTGCCAATAACTGTACCCGCCGCATCTTTGATAGTCACGACACTGCCCGCTTCGGCAACACCGGTAATTGGGCTGCCGTCGGTGGCGTTGATCGTTGGTAATGCAGGTGCTGTTACATCAACTTTAATGCTGACAGGCGCACTGGTATTTCCAGCGGCATCGGTAACGATTACATTCAACACCGTGCCATTGGCAGGAACAGTCGTCGGTACAATACTGTACGCACCGGTGACAGGATCAGCTGTCGCCGTGCCAATTAATACACCTGCCGCATCTTTAATAATAACCACACTGCCCGCTTCCGCAACACCGGTAATCGGGCTGCCGTCGGTGGCGTTGATCGTTGGTAATGCAGGTATTGTTGCATCAACTTTAATGCTGACAAGCGCACTGCTATTTCCAGCGGCATCGGTAGCGGTTACATTCAGCACCGTGCCATTGACAGGAACAGTCGTCGGTACAACGCTGTACGCACCGGTGACAGGATCAGCTGTCGCCGTGCCAATTAATGCACCTGCCGCATCTTTTACAGTAACGACACTGCCCGCTTCGGCAACACCTGTAATCGGACTGCCGTCAGTGGCGTTGATCGTTGGTAATGCAGGTATTGTTGCATCAACTTTAATACTGACAGGCGCACTGCTATTTCCAGCGGCATCTTTGGCTAAAATAGTAACGCTGCCACTGATTTGCGCCGCACTGGAAGTAATCGGACCATAAGAACCATTAGCCGCAACAATAGCACTACCACTGGTGTTATCTGGAAAAGTGACCTTAATAGTTGATCCTGGCTCTGCCGAACCCTTGCCGCCTCTGGCACTCAGAGTCCCGTCAGAATTAACCATCACATCTGTTTCAAGCGGTGCGATAGGTGCCGTGGTATCTAATACTTTAATAACGGCTTTTTCATTATCCGCTGTAATTGTAATTGTCTCGCCATTACTGGGTGCAGGCTTAAAAGCAGGTAACTTGTAACTCCCATTGTCTCTAACCAGCGCTGAAACACTCGCACCGTCAGGTAAAGTTGCTGTTACTTTTTTACCTGCGGCGGCACCACTACCACTAATAACACCGGTTTTAACATCATAACTTGCTGTTAATGGTTCATTCTCGCCAGTACCTGAACCATCTGGAGGAGTAATCGTTTTAATTACTACTTTTTCATTATCAACAGTAACCGTAATGATTTCACTTTTACTTGGCTTGGGGTTAAGTAGCGACAAACTGTAGCTGCCATCAGCTTTAACCACATCAGAGATTTTACTACCGTCAGGCAGAGTTACAACAACCTTACTACCAGGAGTAGCCCCGTTACCACTGATAACACCGGTTTTTGAATCATAGTCGCCGGTCATAGCGGTTGTATCGGAGGCTTTAACAATGATTGTTTTATTAGCCGCATGAACGCTGATAGCTTCACCATTGCTAAGCGGTGGATTAAAAGCAGGAAAGCTATAACTTCCATCAGGATTAACGATAACCGAAAATTTTGTACCATCAGGTAAACTTGCTGTCACCTCACTGCCTGGTAATGCACCATTACCACTGACAACACCTGTTTCTGGAATATATTTACTCGAAAAATCTTTACCGGTTGCGATAGCAGGCGATTTGTCATTACTATCGCCACCGCCGCCAGAAGCAAGCGCAATACCGCCACCTATTGCGCCTAACCCCAATACACCAATCGCGCCCAGCATGCCGTTCGATAAACCTGATCCACCGGCACTGACTGCTTCAGACAACGAACCAATCGCTTCAGTGCCAAGCGTGGCAACACCGCCGTCACTGGCAATAGCATAACTGTAGTATTTACCATCAGCGGCTTGACCCACAACAGCGCCAAGCTCAGAATTAGATTGAGCATAATAGCCATCAATAATAATATCTGGACTTGTACCATCATCCAATATTATTTGCAGATCATTTCCTACACGTTTAGTAACTATGCGCTTAGGTGCTGCGCCATTTTCATTAACAATGGCATAATTTGCTCCTGGCTGAGCATTAATATGAGCCACCTTACCCTTAGTTACAACGTAATTATTTAGCGTTCCAGTTGAGTTGTTTACTTTTAATAAGATACTCATTTTTTAATGCTCCTAAAGATGTTAAACAAGATTTAAGCTATATACCTGTACGCAAATCGGTGCTTTGCCGAGCATAGAACTATAGTTACATCAAATGTAGAACAACTTAGGAAACTTACTAGATGAAAATCAAAAAACGTCACTTTATGACGTTTTTTTGCAAAAAAAACAGAAGTATTTTTAAAAACTATGACGTACATCACACTTTAGGTTGGTATGTAAACGCCTTGTTTGCTCATATAAAACATGAATTTTTTCAGCACAACTAAAAACATAAAAAATTAATTAAATCAATATCTTAATTTAAATACCACCCCCTATCTTATTTAGTAGGATAGGTGCTGTGTGGGCACGAGCAGTATGCGCCACTCTGCTCAAGTTGTAATCATTCAGCTCCCCTCTTTGAAAAAGAGGGGTTAAGGGAGATTTTTAAATAAATCCCCCTCCACCCCTCGTAAACTCTCCCCCTTAATAAGGGACAGATTCAGGTAAGGAACGCGCACGAAATAACTTGAGCAAGTTCATGCTTCGACAGGCTCAGCACGAACGNNAGCAAGTTCATGCTTCGACAGGCTCAGCACGAACGGTGGTGGCGTTTAAGTTGTTCAAGTTATTTCATGCACGTTCCTAAGCCGTTCGTGGTGAGCGTGTCGAACCATGATTGGCTTAACCGACCTACCCTTCAACAAGCTCGAACGGTTAAGCCTTGCACTGTGTCCTGTGTTAATTGGCTAGCCATAAAATCTAAAGTGAAGACATCGTCCCGACATTTTAAAAGAAACTGAGGAACGCGCACGAAATAACTTGAGCAAGTTCATGCTTCGACAGGCTCAGCACGAACGGTGGTGGCGTTTAAGTTGTTCAAGTTATTTCATGCACGTTCCTGAGTAGACGATTTTCTGAAAGTTAAGGGGCTTTTAATTTATTCAATAACGTTTCGGCCTGATTTTTTTCCGAAAAATCCTGCCCCGATTTGGCGATAGTTTCCAGTATATCGATGGCTTTTTGTGTGCGATCATTAGCAGCATAAGCCTCCGCTAAATGGTACTGTATATCATTATCTTTAGGCGCGGCGCTAGAGGCTTTTTCTAATTGAACCAAGGCTTCTTTAAGCTGCCCTTGTTTAAGTAAAATATAGCCATAAGTATCAGCAATTGCGGGTGTATCAGGCGCTAAAACGTAAGCTTTTTTCGCTAAGTCCAATGCTTTTGGGTTATTTTGTTGCTCATATAACCAGGCTAAATTATTTAAAGCCAGCGCATTATCCGCTTGCTGATTTAAAATAGTTTCATAATGTAACTGCGCTTGGCTCATATTATTTTGCTGCTGGTAAAGCGTGGCCAATTTAAAATGCAGCGCATTATTTTTATTATCTTTTGCCGATTCTGTGTTCAATAGTGCAATGGCATCTGTCACTTTACCTTGTACTTGCATAATATCGGCTAGTTTAAATAACACACTGGTATTGGCTTCTATTTTGTATGCCTGGCGAAAATGCTCAATCGCTTTGTCCATCTGTTTATCGGCAAGATAAACATCGCCTTTAAGTAATTTACCAATGGCTAAGGCGGGGAATTGTTTTTCTATACTATCAGCCAAAGCAAGCGCCTCTGGACTGCGTTTTAATTTAATGAAATAAGCCGTTTTATACACCGCCGCCTGAGGATTATGAGCATCGATTTTTACCGTCTCATCTAGTAATTGCAAAGTCTCTTGCTCTTTACCGGCTTTGTTACTGAGTAACTTAGCCAGTAATAAACGATGCGTGATGTCTTGACTGTCTTTCTTGATGATTTGTGTCAGTGTTTGTTCGGCTAAGTCATATTGTGTGTTGGCAATCTGAGCGCTGGCTAATAACGCAAGGGCTTGGTTATTTTTATGGCGTTTAACCATGTCTTCTGCAAGTGACAATAATTTTTCAGGCTGTTTTTGAACGACATAAAACTTGCCTAAGGTGTTAATAAGCTGAATTTCCTGCTCGATATCACCTTTGATTTTTTCATACCCAGAACGCAGTATTTTCTCAGCATCAGTCGTATTTTTTTGCTTATAAGCAATGTCAGCCAGTATCAAATAAGCACCGGTGAGCTTATCATTAATAAGCAATGCCTTGTCAGCGTAGTCTTTAGCAGCATTTAAGTCGCCGCCGTCCAAAACTAATTTAGCCAAACCCAAGTGCGCCGCTGTATTATTTTTATCTAAATCAATGGATTTTTGATAGTTTTTCTGCGCGGCGACATCATCTTTACGCAAGGTTTCCAATAACGCTTGTAAATTATAAAATTGCGCTTCATTAGGGAACTTTTTTAACAGATCAGTAATTTTATTTTGTGCCTCATTGATTTTATTGCGCCTTAACAAGTTAAGTGCGACAAAATAATGATCTTTTTTATTATCGGCTTCTGATTGTTGAAACGAATTTAAAATTGAACTACTGCTGGTGTTATTTTGCGT
Source organism: Crenothrix polyspora (assembly GCF_900163755.1). GTDB lineage: Bacteria > Pseudomonadota > Gammaproteobacteria > Methylococcales > Methylomonadaceae > Crenothrix > Crenothrix polyspora. The sequence goes on from NZ_FUKI01000022.1 coordinate 5,487, forward strand.
AGAGGCCGCTTGTTCCATGCTATCAAAGCTATTTTGTGTAGCACTGCCCAAGGTATCAAAATTTGCTGCGTTTACGTAAGAACTGATATTAAGCAGACTTATAATGGCTAAGCTAAGGCCGCGATATAAAAGAGGGAGTTTGTTAGTCATTAAATTGTCCTAATTAAATCAAATTCTATGCCTGCCTTCAGTGTCGGTGCAGTATAAAATACGCTGTATATTAATGATTAGTCAGTATTCACTTAAAAATGCAAGGTGGCCAATATTTTTTGCCCACTATGTCACATCAAAGTGTTTATTGTGCGCGGACACGGATAGCATGCATCCACCTTACACGGTTTCATCATAAAATTTAAGAAATACATTAGTCACTTGTCGTTGCCCTGAATACAGATAGGATAAGTCTGGATCTTAGGTAATTTTAATCGCGCATTTCGGCTACCCGCTTAAATCAAGAGACAAAATGTAGGTTGAATTGAGCGCTTTTCTCAACCCAACATTTCCAAGACCTTATAAATGTTAGGTTGCCAAACAGCAGGCAACCCAACCTACTTGAACGTTATTATTTTTTTGTCCCGCGTTAAGTTGATAGCCCGCATTTCAATTAAAATACTGTAACAATTTTGAGCGTAATCGTATTTTGCTATACAGTATGGTTTAATATTTGAATAATACAATGTCAGAACATCGTCAACTGAACGCTATTCCGTGGTTAAAATTTTTAAAATACTGGCGCGTATAGCCTCTTGTTTGGCAGGATCACTGATAGGCTGTAATTGCTGGTCGGTAATGTAGAACATATCTTCTGCGCGACCACCAATGGTAGTGATTTTTGCACTGTGTAAATTGACAGCCTCCTGAATAAAAGCCGAACCTATTCTAGATAACAAACCCGCACAATCGGTAGTAATTAATTCGAGTACCGTATAACGATCCAAAGGGTCTCGGTGGAACTTAATGCGCGTAGCAATAGGAAAATGCTTGGCTTGCCGTGATAAGCGGTTAATGTTTCTACGCTCTGCTACTGCCCCGTGCAGCAAATTGTGCCTTAGCGCGGTGCAAATATGCGCTTCCCTAAAGGCTTCATTCAGCGGTTCGCCGGATTGCTCTAAGACCTGAAAGCTATTAAGTACGTAATGATCCAGTGTCGTTATAATGCGGGCATCCAGAATACTTAAGCCTAATTGGTCTAACGTCGCGGTACTGATTGAAAAAATAGCACCGGCATCGCGGGTGTAGACAAAGATCTCTGCACTGCCGCGTTGGGTTTGGGCGCGTAACAAAACAAGCGGTAAATCATCGTCACTGACATTGGCAATCGCCTGGGTATGCCAAGCGATTTCATCGGCAGAATAGCGTAAAAAATAATCATCACTGGTGTGTTGCCACGCGCTGTCAATTACCGCATCCAATAGGCCAAGTTTTAATAACTCTTCATGGGCTTCTTTTTTATTTTCCAGCACACGCTCGGCCAGTGTCACTGGATTTTGCAAGCCTTTGCGTAACGCATTATGGGTTGCGGTATACAACTCCTTCAGTAAAGAATCCTTCCAAGAATTCCACAGCTCAGGGTTAGTCGCACGAATATCCGCTACTGTCAGCAAGTATAGATAATGCAGGTATTCAACGTTACCGATTTTTTGGGCAAACTCATGAATAATCTCTGGATCACCAATGTCTTTGCGCTGCGCGGTCATCGACATAATTAAGTGATTGCGTACCAGCCAGGTAATCAGCTTGGTATCGTGCAATGATAAATCATGTTGTACGCAAAAATCTTTGGCAATCGTTTCGCCCAAGCTGGAATGATCACCATTTTTACCTTTGGCAATATCATGAAACAAGGCCGCGAAATACAATATTTCCGGCTTGGTGATTAACATAAAGATGTCGTTACAAAAAGGTAGTTCGTGGCGGTGCTTTTCTAAGGAGAAACGCCGCGCGTTACGCAGCACAAATAAAGTATGTTCATCGACCGTGTAAATATGGAACAAATCGTATTGCATACGCGCAACAATATTCGCAAAACTCGGCAAATAAGCCGCAAGCACGCCGTAACGGTTCATACGGCGCAGTTGTGTAGTCAGACCATGTGCTTGGCGAAATATGGCCACAAAGATATGATTATGGGTTTTATTATCTCGAAAAGCTTGGTCAATAACGTGCAGATTCTTACGAATTAAGCGTATCGTGGTCGCCCTAATGCCTTTGAGGGCTGGATTTTGTTGCAGACACAAAAATATTTCTAATATTGCTGCGGGATGGCGTTCAAAAACACCGTCATCGCACGCTTCAAGATAACCGTTGACGGTAACAAAATCGTCATTAAAAGGACTGGCTAAACACGCCGCTTCGCCCAGCACAAAGCGTTCATGAAACAACTGCAACAACATCTCATTGAGACGTTGCAATTTTTTGACAGTTTTAAAGTAAAACTGCATAAATTGCTCAACTGGGTAATTATGCGACTGATTTTCTGCACTAAAGCCAAACTTTTCCGCCAAATCGCGTTGATAATCAAAAATCAACCGGTCTTCGGCGCGTTGAGTTAACAAATGCAAGGCATAACGAATGCGCCACAGTACGTTAAGTGCAGCCACCAATTCTGCGTATTCTGCTTCGGGCAAAAAACCATATTTAATCAGCTCTTGCAAAGTGGCGGCGTTATAGTGGCGTTTAAATACCCAAGCGATAACTTGGCGGTCACGCAAGCCGCCAGGGCCTTCTTTAACGTTGGGCTCAAGATTGTAAGCGGTGTCATGGAATTTAGCATAGCGTAGGCGCTGCTCTTCCATTTTGGCGGCAAAAAACTGGTCAGATGGCCAGATTTTATCGGGGGTTATCTGTGCCCGTAGCGCTTTATACAACACAGAATTACCGGCAAGTAACCGGTTTTCCATCAAACTGGTCATGATGGTTTGGTCGATTTTAGCAAGTTCAACACACTCTTGCACGGTGCGCATACTGTGCCCAGGTTTTAGGCCAATATCCCATAAAAAGGTAAAAAAACTGGCCAAAGCATCGTGTGCAGCGCTGTCATCGTCAGCGAGTAATGCCACAATGTCGATATCAGAACAGGGAAATAATTCACGCCTGCCGTAGCCCCCCACTGCCATTAAACACAATTGTTGCGCATGCTTACCCAAAAAATGCTGCCAGCACACACTGAGAATTTTATCAATGAAGGCGGTTTTTTCCAGCAATAGCTTTAACACCGACAACTGTGGATCAAACTTGTCACTCAGCTCAGTGTTTTTATCTTTTAATAGCTGTCGGAACTGTTGAATATTATGCGGCTGGTCAAACAGCGCCACGCTAATATGGGCATACGCAGAACTCACATTTCTTCCTGACGTAAAGTTAAAATTTCATAACCTGTGGGGGTTACTAAAATAGTGTGTTCCCATTGCGCGGACAGGCTGTGATCTTTAGTAACCGCTGTCCAGCCATCGCCCAAGGTTTTAACATGGCGCTTACCCAAATTCAGCATGGGTTCTATAGTGATAATCATGCCCGCTTCCAAGGTTTCCCCCTCGCCTATTTTACCGTAATGTAAAACATGTGGCTCTTCGTGAAAGCTTTTGCCGATGCCGTGGCCACAAAAATCACGTACCACAGAATAGCGATTGGCTTCGGCGTAGTGCTGTATGGCATGACCTATGTCGCCTAATCTGGCTCCCGCACGCACTTGTTTAATGCCTAAAAACATGGCTTCTCGTGTAATATCCACCAAGCGTTTAGCGTGAGGATTAACCGTACCCACACAAAACATTTGGCTGGTATCACCGTGATAGTCATCTTTAATAACGGTAATATCAACATTGACGATATCGCCAGATTTTAGTTTTTTATCACTGGGAATGCCGTGACACACGGTGTGATTAATAGAAGTACAAATAGATTTTGGAAAGCCATGATAATTGAGCGGTGCTGGGATGGCCTGCTGTACATCGACAATGAAATCGTGGCACAGCTTGTCTAACTCATTGGTGGTTACGCCCACGACAACAAAAGGTGCAATCATTTCCAACACGTCGGCGGCTAATTTGCCAGCAACTCGCATTTTTTCGATTTCACTGTCGGTTTTTATAATAATGCTCATAGGTAATCAAAAATCTCGCTTTGGTTTCTTGCTGAGTGAGGGCAGCCAGGTAGTACAGCTGCTTAGCTGTCCGAGTTTAACAGAGATTGGCTTGTTGTAAAAAGCTTATTATGGTATAAAGATAAGTTGTTTTACCAAAAAATACTCACGCTTATCGTCACGTTTGGTAGGGTGCTGGCTCACATGGGTTAGTTACTAATCGGGATAAGTGGAGGCTCAACCCAGTTCGGGCAAAGTCCCGGCTTTAAATCTTTAGGAGAATACATGTCAGCAGTATCCATGCGTCAAATGCTTGAAGCGGGTGTTCATTTTGGACATCAAACCCGTTATTGGAATCCAAAAATGGAAACATACATTTTCGGTGCCCGTAACAAAATCCATATTATCAATTTGGAAAAAACGCTTCCGATGTTCAATGACGCTATGAACTATCTAGGCCAAGTAACTGCCAACAAAGGGACTATTTTGTTTGTCGGTACTAAAAAAGCAGCCCGCAAAGTAGTCGCTGAAGAAGCGGCTCGTTGTGGCATGCCTTATGTTAACCACCGCTGGTTGGGTGGAATGATGACCAATTTTAAAACCATCAAAAAATCGATTAGCCGTCTTAAAGAATTAGAAGCTATGAAGGCTGATGGTACGCTGTACCAACGTTTTGGCAAAAAAGAAGCGTTGGGCATGGAACGCGAAATGGAAAAGCTTGAGCGCAGTCTCGGCGGTATTAAAGATATGAGAGGCATTCCTGATGTTATTTTCGTATTGGATGTTGGCTATGAAAAAAATGCCATCAGCGAAGCTAAAAAATTAGGCATTCCTGTGGTAGGCATCGTGGATTCTAATAACTCACCTGAACTGATTGATTATGTTATACCTGGTAACGATGACTCTATCCGTGCAGTTAAACTGTATTGTGAAAGCGTTTCTGCCGCAGTGATGGAAGCTAAATCAGCTGCGCTAGGATTTTCAGCTAAAGCCGATGATTTCGTTGAAGAAGCAGCAGCCGCAGCCGAGTAACACGCTGTATTTCTTTGTGTAAAACCTAAGTTTACACATGAAATAATTATCTGGTGAGCTAAAAAACGCCTCCTCACGGGGGCGTTTTTACAACAAGCAATCTAATCTATTGAGGACAAAAAACACATGAATATCACTGCACAAATGGTTGGTGAATTACGCCAAAGAACAGGTTCCGGCATGATGGAATGCAAAAAGGCGTTAGTTGAAGCAGAAGGCAATATGGAATTGGCCATCGAAAATATGCGTAAATCAGGCTTAGCGAAAGCGGATAAAAAAGCCGATCGCGTGGCCGCTGAAGGTATTATTGGCGTTAAAGTCAGCGATGACGGCACATCGGTTGCTATTGTTGATGTTAACTGCGAAACCGATTTCGTGGCTAAATCGCCTGATTTTGTGGGTTTTGTTAACGGTCTATTGCCCGTATTATTATCGTCAGACATCACCAGCGACGAGCAATTATTAGCTGCGCCGTTAAATGGCGTTAGCGTTGATGAAGTGCGTCGTGGCTTAATTTCTAAATTAGGCGAAAACATTACCATCAGACGTTTTGAAACTTACAAAGCCGCAGGTGGGGTTGGCTGTTATTTACACGGCAACACCATTGGCGTTATTGTCGAATTGGCATCCGCTGATACCGATTTAGGTAAAGAAATTGCGATGCACATTGCCGCCAGCAAACCAACAGTGATTTCTGATGACCAAGTGTCGGCCGATGTTATCGAAAGAGAAAAACAAATCTTTATTGCACAGTCTGCTGAGAGTGGTAAGCCTGCCGATATTATTGAAAAAATGATCACCGGACAAATCAGAAAATTTTTGGCAGAAATCACTTTAGTCGGCCAACCGTTTATTAAAGACGACAAACTGACCGTAGGCAAATTACTGGAAACCAAAGGCAACCGTGTTGTGCGCTTTACACGTTTGCAAGTAGGTGAAGGTATTGAAAAGAAAGTGGAAAATTTTGCCGATGAAGTTATGGCGCAAGTCGCAGGTCAAAGGTAGTTAAACACGCCGTACTATAGGCTATTTACGTTGCTAACATATCGAATCGGAATATTATGACTAAACCAATTTGCCAGAGAATTTTACTTAAGTTAAGCGGCGAGGCTTTAATGAGCCCCAGTGGCGGTAGTATTGATGCCGACATTGTTAATCGCTTGGCATCAGAAATTAAAGCCTTGTGTGATATTAATATTCAAGTGGGCTTGGTGATTGGCGGCGGTAATATTTTGCGCGGTGCTGAAAAAGCCGCCCAAGGTATGGACAGAGTATCAGGTGACCATATGGGTATGTTAGCAACGGTTATTAATGCCTTGGCAATGCAGGATGCGCTGGAAAAACACGGCCAACCCGTTAGAGTAATGTCGGCGCTAAAAATCAATCAAGTCTGCGAGGATTATATTCAGCGCCGTGCTATTCGGCATTTGGAAAAAGGTCGGGTGGTTATTTTTGCGGCCGGCACCGGTAATCCTTTTTTCACTACCGATTCGGCGGCTAGCCTTAGAGCCATTGAAGTCAAAGCGAATTTAATGATTAAAGCCACCAAAGTAAAAGGCGTTTATTCAGCCGATCCTGAAAAAGTCAAAGACGCGGTATTTTATCCGCGCTTAACCTATAACGAAGCGCTGGATCAGCGTCTTAATGTCATGGACACCACCGCCTTGGTATTATGCCGAGATAATCACATGCCGATGCGGGTCATGAACATTTTTGAACAAGGCGCAGTTATGCGACTAATGATGGGCGAGGATATAGGCTCTCTTATTCAATGAGGAACACACAATGATTAATGATATTCATCAAGATGCCACAACACGTATGGGCAAAAGCATCGACGCGTTAAAGCATGAATTTTCAAAAATACGCACAGGACGGGCGCACCCCAGCCTGTTAGATCAAATTACCGTGTCTTATTACGGTAACGATTCAACGATTTCCCAAGTGGCCAATGTTGCCGTCGAAGACGCACGTACTTTAACGATTACGCCGTGGGAAAAAAACATGGTTGGCGTTATCGAAAAAGCCATTTTAAAATCTGATTTAGGCTTAAATCCCGCCACAAACGGTATGGTGATTCGAATTCCGCTACCCTCGTTAACCGAAGAGCGTCGGCGTAGCTTGGTAAAAGTAGTCAAGCATGAAGCTGAAAATGGCCGGGTTGCGATTAGAAATATTCGCCGTGATGCCAATTCAGTGATAAAAGACGCATTAAAGGATAAAAAAATTTCCGAAGATGATGCACATTCCGCCGAAGACAAAATTCAAAAATTGACCGATCAGTACATAAAAGATGTGGAAAAATTATTGGAAGCAAAAGAGGCAGATTTACTTTCAATTTAAAGAGGGCTTAAAACAATGTCGGCTGATGGTAACGACTCACCAGAGTCATGCAATGATAATCCGCGCCACATCGCCATTATTATGGACGGTAATGGCCGCTGGGCACAAAAACGATTTATGCCACGCGCCATCGGCCATCAAGCTGGCGTTAAAACGGTTAGAAAAATTGTTGAGTATTGCGCGGTACAAAAAATAGAAGCATTAAGTTTATTTGCTTTTAGCAGTGAAAATTGGCGACGACCACAAGATGAGGTTTCCTTGTTAATGGAATTGTTCATGGTAACGCTGGGGCGGGAAATTAAAAAACTGGATCGCAACAATATTCGCCTGAAATTTATCGGTGATCGATCGTTATTTCCGCAAAGATTACAAGATAAAATGAACGAGGGCGAGGCGCAAACCCAAAACAATACCGCATTAACGCTGGTGGTTGCGGTCAATTATGGCGGACGCTGGGATATGTGCCAAGCGTTTCAGCAAGTCGCCGGTAAAATTGCCGCCGGTGAATTAAGCATTGCCGACGTTAATCCACAACTGCTTAATCAATATCTGTCCACCGCCGATCTGCCTGAGCCTGATTTATTTATCCGAACCGGTGGCGAGCAACGGATCAGCAACTTTATGCTGTGGCAACTGGCGTATACCGAATTCTATTTCACCCCCACTTTGTGGCCGGATTTTGATCAAGATGCGTTAGCTACCGCCATTGAAAGTTTTAAAGTTCGTGAACGACGTTTTGGTCATACCAGTGAACAGGTACGTAACAAAGCGGTTACCCTATAACTTAACCACGTGAATTTATAGCATGTTATTACAGCGAATTATCACCGCAGCCATCCTGATACCTTTGGTTGTGTTAGCGGTATTAAAATTACCAACCGAGTATTTTTCTTTAATTTTTGCAGTGATAATGCTGTTAGGTGCCTGGGAATGGACTAATCTTATCGACATGACCAGCGTGCTTAAACGCGGTTTGTTTTTATTACTGCTGATCGTGCCCATGCTGGTGATTCATTTTTGGACACAAATTCTTGAACTGGCCTCAATAACTTTTGATATACCTGAAGTAAGAGATTATTCCGGTGTGCTTGAATGGCTGGTTATACCACCGGTATTGTTTTGGATCGTGTCGATGGTGTTAATCAGAAACGCGCCAAGCAATGTGTTAAAACTGCAATTAAAACCCCGTAATAAAGTATTTTTGGGGGCATTTATCTTGTTTTCTGCATGGATGTTCCTATCGCGCTTGCATGCTTTAAACGACCCCAAAATGACTTTATACTTCCTGGTGTTAATCTGGAGTGCGGATATTGCGGCCTATTTCGTTGGCAAAAAATACGGTATCAGCAAATTAGCACCGGAAATCAGCCCAGGTAAAACCATTGCCGGCATGTACGGCGCGTTAGGCGCTGCCGTGGTGTGCGCGGTTGGTTTTGGTTTAATTTTTGACTTTTATTTTGTCTTCATCTTAGACTTTGTATTGCTATCAGCCGTCACCGTGCTGATTTCCATTTACGGCGATTTGTTTTTCAGCGCGGTTAAACGCATACGCGGCGTTAAAGATACCGGCGCTATCTTACCCGGCCACGGTGGCATCTTAGACAGATTAGACAGTTTGATTGCCGCAGTGCCGTTGTTTTACGCGGGCATTTCTCTCATCTATAGGACGATTACATGAAAGGCATCTGTATTCTGGGCGCAACCGGCTCCATTGGCGTTAGCACATTAGATGTAGTTGCACGGCATCCAAACTTGTATAAAGTAATTGCCTTAACCGCTAACAGCAATATTGACGTGCTTTACGCACAGTGCCTACAACACCAGCCTGATTATGCGGTAGTGGTTAATGCAGATAGCGCTGCGCTTTTTAAAGATAAACTGAAAGACAGCGCTATTGCCGGTATCACCGTATTATCTGGTAAACAGGCCTTAGAGCAGGTAGCAACACTGGATGCTGTAGATTCCGTAATGGCCGCAATAGTCGGCGCAGCAGGATTACTGCCCAGTTTGGCCGCTGCAAAAGCCGGTAAAACCGTGTTGCTGGCAAACAAAGAAGCCTTGGTAATGTCGGGTGATATTTTTATGCAAGCGGTAAGCGAGTCCGGCGCACAATTATTACCAATAGACAGCGAACATAATGCTATCTTCCAATGTATGCCGGCGGCTTATAAAGCTGGCAACTCAAATAAACACGTTAGACGTATTTTATTAACCGCCTCCGGCGGCCCATTTAGACAAATGCCACTCGAACAAATGGCAGGCGTTACACCCGCACAAGCGGTTGCTCACCCCAACTGGGATATGGGCAAAAAGATTTCCGTTGATTCTGCGACCATGATGAATAAAGGTCTGGAAATGATAGAAGCCTGTTTGTTGTTCGCCATGAGTCCGGATCAGATTCAAGTGGTTATTCACCCACAAAGTGTCATTCATTCAATGGTGGATTATGTGGATGGTACGGTATTAGCACAATTGGGCAATCCCGATATGCGCATACCGATCGCTCATGCTTTGGCGTGGCCGGCACGTTTTGAGTCCGGTGCGAAACCGTTAAATATTTTTGATGTCGGACGCATGGATTTTGAAGAGGCTAATCTGGAGCGTTTCCCGTGCTTACGTTTAGCTTATAAAGCCATTGCAGCAGGTGGCATTATACCCACCGTATTAAATGCTGCCAACGAAATCGCAGTGGAAGCATTTTTAAACGAACAAATACGCTTTACCGATATTCCTGTGGTTATTGAAGCCTGTATGGATCAATTTGAGGCGACTATTGCCAATACACTGGATATTATTTTGGCTGTCGATGAACAGGCTAGAATCATCACACAAAAAATCATTACTGAGTTGCGGTAATGGATTTTCTACACACCGTATTTTATTTTATTGTCGCCATTGGCATACTGGTGTCGTTTCATGAGTTTGGCCATTTTTGGGTGGCGCGGCGCTGCGGCGTTAAGGTTATCCGTTTTTCGGTAGGTTTTGGCAAAGTACTGTGGTCTTATCAAAAATCACCTGATAGCACCCAATATGTATTATCCGCAATACCCTTAGGCGGCTACGTTAAAATGGTTGATGAGCGCGAAGGTGAAGTCAGCCAAGAAGACTTGCCCTTTGCATTTAATCGCCAACCTTTATCGGTAAGAACAGCGATAGTGGCAGCAGGGCCTGTATTTAATTTGGCACTGGCAGCCGCATTTTTTTGGAGTGTGCTGGTTATTGGCGAAAGTGGTATTAGACCGGTGCTGGGCAAAGTCGAGCAAGGCACTATCGCCGCCCAAGCCGGCTTTATGGAAGGCGATGAAATCCTTACTGTGGACAATCAGCTAACGCCTACCTGGACGGAGGCGATGAATGTGCTGATTTCTAAAGCATTAGATGGCGACAATACCATCGATGTCACGGTAAAAACTGCCGCACATTCCGAAAGCACCCGAAAAATCAGTGTTGCTGAGGATGATACCCAAACCCCAGATATTTTATACACCCGTTTAGGACTCAAGCCATGGTCGCCAAAACTGTTACCTGTTATTGGTAATGTGATTCCAGGTGGCTCTGCATTGGCGGCAGGTTTGCAAAAAGGTGATTTAATTATCAGCGCCGACAGTAAGCCCTTACAAGAGTGGGCGCAGTGGGTAGTTTATGTCAAACAACACCCCGGTGCAGCCATTAGCCTGACCATTGAACGTGGCGGTGTGCATTCAGAGCTTACCGTAATACCTAAAAGCATCCCAGTGGGTGAAAAAACAGAAGGTCAAATTGGTGCCACCGTTTTGGTACCGGAAGACTTGATAAAATCCATGACGGTAGAATACGCACTCTCGCCACTTGCCGCATTACCTAGAGCGCTAAAAACCACCTATTACTATTCGTTTACCACCTTAAAAATGATGGGCAAAATGCTGATTGGTAAAGCGTCTGTTCAAAACTTAAGCGGCCCTATCAGTATCGCTCAGTACGCCGGTCAATCTGCTAGCATGGGCTTGGTGCATTTTATCAAGTTTATGGCTTTGGTCAGCGTCAGTCTAGGGGTGTTAAATTTATTGCCGGTACCGGTTTTAGATGGTGGGCATTTGTTGTTTTTTGCAGTTGAAGGTATTAAAGGCAGCCCTGTATCAGATCGTATTCAGCTATTTTTTCAACAAATTGGTATGACCTTACTGGTATCGCTGATGGTCTTGGCAATGGTGCTGGATGTACAACGATTATTTGATTAACATTGGCTTTGTTTTATTTTGCATATGATAAAATCTATATTACTGTTTTAACAGTACATTTAACCTTAAATTGAGTCGAGAAATCATGAAAAAACTTATTAATCTGGCGGTATTATCCGTGTTAGCATTGGCTCAACCGATAGCGCATGCCGATGAAAGTGCTATTAGAAAAGCATTGGCCAGTTCTATGCCAGAAGCTAAAATTGAATCCATTAAGCCCTCTGAAATCAAGGGGCTTAACGAAGTGATGGTTGGCGCAACAATATTTTACGTCTCGGATGATGGCAAATATTTATTACAAGGTAAATTGATTGATATTGCTGGACGAAAAGATTTGACCGAAGCCAAGCTCGGTGGCGCACGTTTACAGGCATTAGAAAAAATCGGCACAGACAATATGCTTATTTTCAAGCCTAAAATTGCTAAGTATACCGTATCAATATTTACCGATATTGATTGTGGTTATTGCCGTAAGCTGCATTCAGAAATTGATCAATACATGGCGCAAGGCATTACTATCCAGTATTTGTTGTTCCCACGAGCCGGTAAAGGTTCAGACTCTTATAATAAAGCCGTGGCAGTGTGGTGTGCTAAAGACCGTAATGCAGCATTAACAGCGGCTAAAAAAGATCAAAAACTGGACATGAAAACCTGTGATAACCCCATTGATAAGCACATGCAATTAGCCAGTGATTTTGATGCCAAAGGTACGCCCATGATCGTCACTACAAAAGGCAATATTTTCCCCGGCTATTTACCCGCAAAACAATTGGCTGAAGCGTTGGCTGAAGAAGCCAAGTTAAATTAAGTTCAGTTCAGTTAATAACATATCCTGTCAGGATTTAAAAGCCTGACAGGACAGTACGTTATACCAATGCATATCAATTTAACAGCTCACGAATTTATATTGCGTGAAAATCACTTAGGAACGTGCATGAAATAACTTGAACAACTTAAACGCCACCACCGTTCGTGCTGAGCCTGTCGAAGCATGAACTTGCTCAAGTTATTTCGTGCGCGTTCCTTAAGCCATTCAAAATACTTTGTCCACCAAAGTCATGGCAATTTCAAAAGTAATCAAGCCGATAACAATCAATTCCAGAATAGACGAATGCCGGTGTTTTTGTTCGTCTGCTAGCATTTCAAACAACTCGTGTATAGTTTCCAACTTTTTAGATAAGACGTGGGTGCGGGGCGCTATTTCCAAATATTTTGCCATAATACTGTAATAGTTTTCGTATTCAGGGTATTCCCAAAAAAAATCGGGGGTATCCAGCAGATCATAATTGAGAATAATATCGCTTTTGGTTAAAAACAACTGGCCACGAATTTGGGCAATTTTATGACGACTCAGATCAATCTTACCGTTTTCTGCCAGCGATTTGGGAATATAGCGGGTGTTATTGATAGTGGTAATAGCGTTGGTTTCAAACGATGCCAATTTGATGGATTGCGCCATGCCTTGTGATAGCGCAAACAACACAATAGGATCGGATGATTCAATTTCGATGTGATCTTCAACAATCCGTGTATTAGCGCAATTCAGTTCAAAGCTAAAATTATCTTCTTCTGGCGATGCCAATGGGCTGTCAGTATGATTCAGTAATAGTTGATGCAACTTGATTTGCTGCTCCGCACTGACACTCCAATGCACTACTGCGCCATAAGAAAACATCACTGACCAAGCGTGGCTGTCTTCAATCATTAATGCGCCTTTAATAATACGTATCAAGCTGGTGTCAGACAGTAATTTTGCTAGCGCATTAATATCAAAATTTTGTGCGAGACAAAACGCAGTGCAGTGCATGATAGACGGATGTTCCGACATAGTAATTCTTAAAACAAGATGATCAACGCGGCAAATTTACAAACCTTGTATAAACATTAGCATGTTTTTAGTAAATAAGGTTTAAATTTTCTAAAATCCGTTGTGATTCGTTGTCTTTTCAAATGGTCTTTTTGGCTGTCGCGTCCATACCAAAGCTAACCAACCACGGGAAAGAGTGAGAGCTTATTTTCTCACTCCTACCGGCTGATGCTAGTTTTTCAAAATGGGTTATGGACTATTTCCAGACCCCGGACTTGTAGTATCTCTGCCTTCTGCCCTGCCTCGTTGACCACCTTGGTCGGGGTTAATACAGCCAGTTAAGCTAACAACAACGGTCACTAACACTAATAATTGGTTTAATGTTTTCATAATATCCTCTCGATCATAAATTAAAAATGCGTCTGTCCTAATCGGCATTCGATTAGCCATTAACACGGGCCTTTATTGGCATGTGTCTAATACTACGCTCTTAATTAATAACGATTTGATACAGATCAATAGAACCTTAAATAACACCCACTATTTTTCAATATATACTTCAACAAAGCGCATTATGCGCTGCACGAATATTCTGGTAAATAGACAGCAAAACCAATTGGATAATACAGCGTTTTCACAGTTCAATAGTTACAGCGTAACCGTTCGCACTGAGCTTGTCGAAGTGTACCGTTCATACTTCGACAAGCTCAGCACGAACGGTGGCTGTAACTGTTCTAAGTTGAAAACGCTGTATTACTGTAATGTCTGGTAATAGAAAGACAGCGCTTTAATTTCATCAGCACGCAACTGCTTGGCAATCAAACGCATGCGGCTATAAATATCGTTGTGACGCTCACCGTTTTTATAGGCCAGCAGCGTCCGCTCAATATAATCCGCATGTTGACCCGCCAAGCTTGGAATATCCATCTTTTCACCTTGACCATTAGCGCCATGACAAACAAAACAAGGGGGCAGAATACGCTTGCCATCCCCTTCTTTTGCCATTTTTTCAGCAGCAATAAAATTTTTCTGGCTGGCTTTTAACTTTGGCGGCGGCAACGACGCATACCAAACAGCCAAATCAGCCGCATCCTGCTCAGTCAAGCCCTTGGCGATTGAAGTCATAGAGACATTGTTACGATCACCGTTAAAGTAATCGCGTAGTTGTTTAAATGTATAATTAGCCACTTGCCCTGCAAGTGCAGGAATAGCAGGGATGGTATCGCCATCCACCGTCTCTGCCGGTAGACCTTGACCAAACTCACCATGACAGGCTTGACAAGATTGCGCCAAACGTTTGCCTTTTTCAGTGCTGCCGTTTTCTACCCGCTTCAATGTTTCGCCAGTCCAGGCAATTTGTGAACCGGAATCCGCCGCAGTAACCCAAGCGGGTGTCATCGCCATGAGCAGTATAAAAATTCGTACCATAAATAACATTCCCACTAAGGTGAGCCAAAAATACCCATAACACAGTATTAGGTCTAAAAAAAATTCTGCCATTATTGCTCCCCATTAATATCCCCATCCCGGTGAACCAAAGGTATTCATAAAAAAGAACTGCAAGATAGGCACACCAAAACTGATCAGCATTAACACGGCTATCACCCGATTCCACAGCGTAAAATCATTCAGATATTCGGGCAGTTCTTTAACAGGATGGATAGCTTCGGCATATTCAACGCGCTGGGTAAATACCCCAGATACCGGATTCAATTGCGTCTTAGCTAGGTTGTAAATAAACAGGCAGGCAGAGCCCAGCAGTATGAGGCCACCGAATATCATGGCCAACTCATACGGTTTCCAGGCCAGGGTTAGCAAGGTATTGTAAACCACGCTGGAGATACGCCGTGGCTGCCCCAGCAATCCCAACACATGCCAAGGCGTGGTTAAAATACCCATGCCGATAAACCACGTCCACAGCTGAATGAGCGCCAGTGAATTGGAAAACAACGGCTTTTGCACCAGCATCGGCCATAAATAATAGGCAATGGCAAAATACATGATGACGGTAGTGCCAGCAAAAATCAGATGAAAATGGCCAGGTACCCACGCGGTGTTGTGTATCATCGCGTTCATGGCGTAACTGGCGTTAATTACCCCGCCAAAGCCGCCGAGAATTAGCATCAACAATGACAGAATAACGGCCAGCACCATCGGGTTACTCCAGGGCAAACTGCCTATCCAGCCAAACAGGCCTTTGCCACCCCGCAAGCGACCCGCAATTTCCAGGGAGGCAATCACCGTAAAGCCTGTCACCAAGGTTGGGATGGACACCACTAGCGTACCAATGCCGTGCAACAGCTTCCAGCCTTTGGCCTGTTCTGGATCCATATATAAATGATGGAAACCAATCGGTAAAGCAAACACCGCCAACACGATAAACGCGCCCCTGGCGGCTTCATCGCTGTACAAATAGCCGCCCGCCTGTTTGGGAACGAACACATAAAAGGCGATGTAAGCAGGGATCAGCCAAAAATACACAATGGGGTGCAAAGTCCAGGCAAACAAGGTTCTGGCAAGGCCAGGATCAACCGTATCAATCCAGCCCAATGCCAGCGGTATGGCCTGAAACAGCACTTCCAAGGCAACACCGGCACTGGCCCACAGCCACAACAAGGCATTGGCGGTGGTGGCAAACATGGCCAACGGCACAGGTTGTTTCGGATGAACCTGTTTCCATTGCTTAAACATCACCCACATGATGCCACACCAGATCCACGAGCCAACAATCAATAAAGTCGCCCCAAGATAGAACGCAACATGCGCCTGCATCGGCAGATAAAAAGTGTACAGCACGGAGGCATTGCCGGTGAGCAGCGGAATGGCCGCCAGTAGCGTACCCAACAAGGAAATCCAGAAGCCAACCCAGGCCAGTTTATTATTCCATACCGGCACTTTCAGGCTGGTGCTTGCGGTGTAGTAGCCAAAGCCCATAATAAAAAAAGTGGTCAGCACAAAGCCCATCAGCACCCCGTGGGTACTCACTGAAGCAAAATACACCGTGGGTGAATCCAGCGCGGGGATAAGGCCACTGCGCTCCAGCACTTGGTATTCGCCCATAAAGCACGCCACAATAAAGGCGATAAAAGCCACCCACAGATGGCTTAAGGCCAGTTTTCGTTCTGCTGCATCATTCATGGTTTGATTCCTTCGGCGGGTACGGTTGCAGGAAACGTCCAGTCTTCTTTGGCAATAACCGAGATATTGCTCCACATGTGGTTGTGCCCCAGGCCGCAATATTCGTTACATAACACGGGGTATTCGCCAGGTTTTGGAAATGACGTGGTAATTTCTGCTACATAACCGGGTACGATCATGGTGCTCATATTGGTCATCGGGATATGCACGCCGTGCAGCACATCCATGCTCACCCAGCGAAAGGTTATTTTAGTTTCTGCCGGAACGGCAATATGTTTAGGGAAAAATGAGTAACGCCCTGCCACCATCCTGACCATAATCTCACCTTTGTCATCCAGTTGGACACCCAGATTGCTTTCAGCAAATTCCTTGCTCAAATGCAATTTGGCAGAATCGATGGTTTCCACTTTACTGGGCGGGTTAACACCGTGAAAAAACGCATCGCCAACAATAATGACCACCAAAAGACCGATGACCAACAGCGTGATAGTAATCCATTTGCGTTCCAGTTGTTCGACATGAACCGAGCGCAATTGCTCGTAAAAGTCTCGAACAAAATCTACACATTGGCCAGTTAAAATATGGTATTTTTGAATAATTGTTTCGATTTGCATGACTAATCCTAATTGATCATGCCGCGCGGAATAAACACGCCAAAATACAGAAATAACCACGCAATAACCATACTGCCGATTACCACAGCCATTAAGGCAAACGTACCGACAGGTGAAATTTCAAGAATACGCTTACGGTCTTCTTCATTCATTTTATTCATATATTTTGCCAATACGTTAAGAAAAAAAGCTCCTTTCCCCGCTAGGAAAAGAAGCTATTAGGAGGAAATCAAAAAATTTTATGCCTTTGAGCCATTGTTAGGTAACTTGATGAGAGAACACAACAGACTTTAGCGACAGCACTGCGCCACTGATTTTCGGCATTTGGATCACCATTAATAGGGCATCACATTTTTATTGTTTGATTTTTAAGTAATAATACAATGAAGCCAAGGATAATTAACCCCGTTTTCACTATCTCATTCACTTTATCGTGTGACTACTATATAGTGAGAATTAAAACTATGCCTTGATCTATATCAATAAAAGGAAAAAGAGTGGAATCTAACGTACACAAGATTTCTTGCCCAGATTGCAGATTATCCGATTTATGCCTGCCTTATGGGTTGCAACAAAACGAAGTTCAACAATTGGCAACTATTGTTAAAAATAAGCGTCCGATGCAGGTAGATGAATACCTTTATCTACAGGGTGATGCGTGCCAGAACCTGTATGCGGTTAAATCGGGTTCTTTTCGAAGTTTTATAGCGGATGACAACGGCAATGAACAAACCATCGGCTTTTATTTGCCAGGTGAATTGATGGGATTGGATGCCTTACAACACAGCCGCACCACTTGTTCTATTATTGCCTTAGAAACCAGCACGGTCTGCGAACTTCCACTGCTCCGCCTCAATGAACTGTGCAGCCAGATGCCCAGTCTGCAAAACCAGGTAATGAGGATCATGGGTAAAGGCATTTCATCCGACCATGACAAAATCATCATGTTAGGTCATCGTACTGCCAAAGAAAAAATGGCTACTTTTTTGCTGATGTTATCACGCAGGTATGCAGGCCTGGGGTTTTCCAGTACAGTGTTTAATTTGACTATGAGCCGTCAGGACATTGCTAATTTTTTGGGGCTGTCAAATGAGACTGTAAGCCGTTTATTTACCGAGTTAAGTAAAGACGGCGTGATTACCGTTAAGCAACGGGGGATTCAAATTAACAATCTGGCAACGCTTAAAAGTATCGTTAAACCCTGTTTGCCTGATGATCAGTTGTCGTTTATTGCTTAACAGAAATCATCCACAAAATGGCCAGTACAGTGAGAAACAGTCGGGCTGCTTCTCACTGGCAATTTGTAAGCTCTACCGATGGGGGCGGAGCCTTATTGATCTGGATTATTTTGGCCGTGCTTATAGCCCGTTACTTTATCGGCTTGAGATCCACCTTGCATCTTACCGCCATCGGCATCAACACACGCAGCTAAACCCGCAACAACGGTTAATAACAATAATAATTGGCTTATAGTTTTCATATCATCCTCATGTGCATAATTTAAATATCTGCCTTTCTCAATCATTGTTACGATAAAAAGAAGATGCAGTCGCCTTTATCGGCTGGTTATTATTTTCACACTGCTGTTAATTTCAGGATTGATATAGATCAATTGAGTTCCAAATAGAAATTACACTGTCTTCTGGAGGTGATTAAAAATGCGGGGTTATATTTTTTAGAGGGCTAGTACTTAGTCACTCTTTAAGTGTCGGATAAAGCTTTTTCAATTTTATCCGAGCATCATCATTAGTAAACCGCCATTCCATAGGTTGAGCAAGGGCGTTTCTTTTTTCTTGCCATGCTGCAATTTCCTTTTTTAACGTATCTTGGTCTG
>NZ_FUKI01000105.1 GCF_900163755.1 Crenothrix polyspora
TCGTTTACAAAAACGAAAATTATATGACATTTCATTGGCTTATTTTTTTGTCATGTACAGAGGGTTATTTATTAAAAGCGGGGCAAAAAATAATCATCTTTAAAGTAGGGCTACGAAATTTAATGCCGCACAGGTATTAAGTTTGTAGCCCTTATGAGAGGCGTGTAATTGGCGAGCCAAAATTTAGTCTGTGCCATAAATAAAGACTTTTGGCACAGATTAGTGTTGTTATAAATCAATAAAATTTAACGACTACGCGATGCTTGCGATTTAGAACGTTGCGGCCTTTTTGAATCACCGTAATTATGGCCTGCACTTTTAGAGTTACGTTCATTAGGTTTGTTACTGTGTCGAAAATCTTTTTTACCTGTGGTTTTAGCGGGTGCGTTTTTCTTAGGAGAATCCATCACTTTTAGTGATACCGTTTCATAACCAGTATCTGCTACACGCGGTATTGTACGCTTTAAGAGCTTTTCAATATCCGCCAACTGATGCGCTTCTTCAGGGCATACCAACGACAAAGCTTCGCCTTTAGCGCCTGCACGGCCAGTACGGCCAATGCGGTGAATGTAATCTTCTGGCACTTGTGGTAAATCATAATTAATGACATGCGGCAAATCATCAATGTCTAAACCACGCGCGGCGACATCGGTTGCTACCATGACAGTGGCTTTGCCAGTTTTAAAAAATTCCAGTGCTTTGTTGCGTGCGCCCTGGCTTTTGTCGCCGTGCATTGCTGTACTGCGAATGCCGTCCTGAATAAGTTGTTTTTCTAAGCGATCTGCGCCGTGCTTGGTGCGTACAAAAACCAATACTTGCTGCCAGTTATTACTACCAATTAAATACGATAATAACGCCCGTTTGTCTTCTTTCTTAATACCGTAAACGCGCTCACTGATGTTGTCCGCCGTGGCATTTTGTTTGGCGACTTCTACTGAAACAGGGTTGTTGAGGACAGTTGCAGCCAGTGTTTTAATGTCATTAGGCACGGTGGCCGAGAACAGTAAACTTTGTCGCTGTTTAGGTAATAAATTCATAATCTGGCGTATTGCCGGTAAAAATCCCATGTCCAGCATACGATCCGCTTCATCTAGGATCAGTATTTCTACTTGGCCAAGATTGACGTTTTTTTGCATAATATGATCGATTAATCGACCTGGAGTCGCAACAATAATATCGCAGCCTTTACGTAAATTACGGGTTTGCATCATAATGCTAGCACCGCCGACAATGACTTCGGCACGCAATGCTAAATGTTTGCCGTAAATGTTTACGTTGTCGTGTACTTGTGCTGCTAACTCACGGGTCGGCGTTAAAATAATAGCGCGTACGGGGGGGGCTTTATGCAGTGTTTTTGTAGTTTCTGTTAGACGCTGTAACATGGGAAGGGTAAAGCTGGCGGTTTTTCCCGTACCCGTTTGTGCGCCTGCCAGTACATCTTTACCTTGCAATATCAGCGGAATAGTTTGTTGTTGTATAGGGGTAGGCGTGGTGTAGCCTTGTTCGGCGACGGCTTTTAAAATCTCTGGAATTAATCCAAGTTGTGCAAAAGACATGTATGAAAATCTCTGTGGGTTAAAAGGGGTGAGAATAGTAATGCGTAATAATGCAGACTGTGCTGTAAAGCTGCGATAGGCATTTGATGTATAAAATTCGGAAATAATATTGAATTAAGTAATACTCTGTTCGGTAGGGTGGTTGTTCAGCTCCCTCTTTTAAGGTGTTTTTTCAAGTAAAGAGGAGGGGGTTGTTTAGTAACGTGTTGATAGTTGAGTGAGGCGGTTAAGGAGGCGTTAACCGTAATCCAGCATAATGGTTTTGAGAAAATGTTGGGTTATTTTATTACTAACCCAGCCTACACCGATATATCACAACTTATCCTGATTAAAAATACTGTAAATAGGAGTTTATAGCTTTCTTAGCACTGCTTATTATTGTGTGCTAGGCTTTAGCTGCAAAAATTAGGCTAAAGCCCTGTCACACAGGTGAAAAATATTTTGATTAACTGCTCATTTAAACAGCGCTTCGTTAAGTTAACTATTTTTTTGGTAACTTTCCATCTGATTAAAGTTGAGATAGCGATAAGTATCATCTGCCGTCGCGCTAATCTGGTTAGCATACTGCATATATTCATCAAATGTCGGAATTTTACCTAAAATTGAACACACCGCCGCCAATTCTGCTGACGATAAGAATACATTAGCACCATTACCCAAGCGATTAGGGAAGTTACGTGTTGAGGTAGACACCACCGTAGCGCCTTCTTTCACCCGTGCCTGATTGCCCATGCACAGCGAGCAGCCCGGCATTTCCATACGCGCACCGGCCTTGCCAAACGCCCCGTAATAACCTTCTTCGGTTAGCTGGTTTTGATCCATTTTGGTGGGTGGTGCAATCCAAAGACGGGTGGGTAATTCGCCAGTCATTTTGTCCAGCAATTTCCCAGCGGCACGGAAATGGCCAATATTGGTCATGCACGAACCTAAAAAAACTTCATCTATGTGTGTACCTGCCACTGCCGACAGCGGTTTGATATCATCAGGGTCATTTGGACACGCAAGCAGTGGCTCTTTAATGTCATCCATATTAATCTCGATAACTTCAAAATACTCGGCATCGGCATCGGCTTCCAGCAGTACAGGCGTAGCCAACCAGTCTTCCATGTGTTTGATGCGGCGCTCAATGGTGCGCACATCGCCGTAGCCTTGCGTTATCATCCATTTTAATAAAGTGACATTGGAGCTGAGATACTCACGGATCGGTGCTTCATTTAAACGAATGGTACAACCGCCAGCAGAACGCTCAGCCGAGGCATCGGACAGTTCAAACGCTTGCTCAACTTTTAAATCAGGTAAACCTTCAATTTCTAAAATTCGGCCAGAAAACACGTTCTTCTTGCCTTTTTTGTCCAGCGTCAACAAGCCGCGTTTTAAGGCTTCGTAAGGAATGGCATTGACCATATCGCGCAAGGTAATGCCTGGCTGCATTGTGCCTTTAAAGCGCACCAATACGGATTCCGGCATATCCAGCGGCATAACGCCGGTAGCCGCCGCAAACGCCACCAAACCGGAACCGGCTGGAAACGAAATGCCGAGCGGAAAACGGGTATGTGAATCACCGCCCGTACCCACGGTATCGGGCAACAACATGCGGTTGAGCCACGAATGAATAATACCGTCGCCAGGGCGCAGCGACACGCCACCGCGATTCATGATGAAGTCCGGCAAACTGTGCTGCATGGCGACATCTATTGGCTTGGGGTAAGCAGCGGTATGGCAGAACGATTGCAATACTAAATCAGCAGAAAAACCCAGACAGGCCAGGTCTTTCAATTCGTCGCGGGTCATCGGGCCGGTGGTATCTTGTGAACCAACGGTGGTCATATACGGTTCGCAGTAGATATTGGGTCGTACACCGGTTACACCGCAAGCTTTACCGACTATTTTCTGCGCCAGCGTAAAGCCTTTGCTGCTGGCCGCCACATCGCCCGCACGCTTGAAAACCGTCGAGGCACTCAAGCCTAGCAGCTTGCGGGCACGGTCTGTTAACGCACGACCGATAATTAACGGAATACGGCCACCGGCGCGGACTTCATCTAATAATATGTCGGTTTTAAGTTCAAATGCGCAGACTTCTTCACCGCTGTCATGGCGTTTTACCACGCCTGCATAAGGATAAATGTCGATCACATCGCCCATCGCCATCGCACTTACGTCGCACTCAAATGGCAATGCGCCAGAATCTTCCATCGTATTAAAAAAGATTGGGGCAATCTTGCCGCCAATACACACGCCGCCTTCGCGCTTGTTGGGGATATAGGGAATGTCATTACCCATAAACCACAGCACCGAATTAGTAGCTGATTTGCGAGACGAACCCGTGCCGACCACATCGCCGACATAAGCAATCGGAAAGCCTTTTTGCTTGAGTTCGTTGATTTGCTGCTCGGCATTAGTAATGCCTTCGCGGGGCATTTTCAGCATGGCTTTGGCGTGTAGTGGAATATCAGGCCGCGACCAGGCATCCGGTGCGGGAGATAAATCATCGGTATTGGTTTCGCCAGTGACTTTAAACACGGTGACGGTCAATCGTTCCGGCATGACCGGCTTATTGGTAAACCATTCGGCATCCGCCCAGGATTGGATGACTTGCTTGGCATAAGCGTTGCCCGCTTCGGCTTTTTCCTGTACATCGTGGAAAGCATCGAAAATCAGCAAAGTGTGCGAGAGTGCTTTAGCGGCAATCGTGGCCATTGCAGGGTTATCCAATAGCTCGATGAGTGGCGCTACGTTGTAACCACCGAGCATGGTGCCCAGTAATTCGGTGGCGTATTCTGCGTTTAAAATAGGCGAACTGACTTCACCTTTGGCAACCGCTGCTAAAAATCCAGCTTTAACATAAGCGGCTTCATCAACACCGGCGGGAATGCGGTTAGTCAATAAATCCAGGATAAAATTTTCTTCACCAGTAGGTGGCTGTTTGATGAGTTCGACTAATGCGGCGGTCTGTTCTGCATCAAGGGGTTTAGGTACAATGCCTTCGGCGGCGCGTTCGGCTACGTGGTTGCGGTATTGTTCTAGCATCAATAAGAATCCTCAAATAAAAAAATCATACAGTGATTACAAGGAAATAAAGTTCTTTGTGAATATCTCATATTGAGATATGATTGTTTCATCTATCTTTAGCTGAGATAGAAATACAACAATAAATATAAAAATCGGCATTTTTGAATAGTAGAATACAAGTGGCTACAGCGCATCTCAATAGGAAATAAATATGAATCCTACCTATACAAATTATTTTTCACAACCCTCAAGGATGCTAAATGGCGCATATTATTTCCTATTCGCTTATCAATTCTTTCAGCAAAATACACCCTGATGCAAAATCGTCACTTGATACCTGGTATCAATTAGTTAGAAAAAATAATTTTACTAACTTTCTTGAAGTCAAAGCACTTTTTCCGAGTGCCGATGTGGTTAAAAGTAAGAATAGTGATTCGCTAACGGTATTTAATATTCAAGGGAATAATGTACGCCTAATCGCAGCCATTCATTATAACCGGAACAAAATATATATCCGTGACATCCTAACCCATAACGAGTATGACAAAGGAAAATGGAAGTCATAATGGCAACTAGAGGTAGTTTATGAACAACACCCTGCAATCAATGCAAAACAACTGGCAACCTATAGCTCCATTGGTTTCAGTGCCTTACACCGAGGCGGAATATCAAGCGCGTCTTGCTTTACTAAACGATTTAATCGATGAAGTGGGCGAAAACGAACAACACCCACTGGCTTCATTGCTGGATATAGTGGGCATGGTTGTTTCAGACTACGAACAAACCCACTATCCAATACCTATATCCACACCGCAAAACATATTGGCGTATTTAATGGCCGAACACCAGCTAAAACAAAGCGATTTGCCAGAAATAGGTAGCCAGGGCGTTGTCTCAGAAATTTTACGTGGCAAGCGCCAATTAAATACACGGCAAATTCAGATACTGTCAAAACGCTTTAGTGTTTCTGTAGATGTGTTTTTTTAAGCAATTGGTTCACCCACACTCAGTTCCGAGTGGAGTGAACCAGCTTTTAATTGCTCAGGCTAAAAGTGAGTTACTATCAATTACCCATCGCCGCCACAATAGCATCACCCATTTCTTTAGTGCCGCAGGTAGACTGTGGATTTAAATCCGGCGTAACAAACTTGCCTTCCCGCACCACTTTTTCTATAGCCGTTTGCACCCGTTTAGCCGCATCAAATTCGCCCAAATGGTTTAACATCATCACGCCTGCCATTACCACAGCGGCAGGATTAGCCAGATTTTTGCCGGTAATATCTGGCGCACTGCCATGTACCGCTTCAAATAAGGCGGCATCATCACCAATATTAGCGCCTGGAATCAAACCTAATCCACCCACCAAACCGGCTGTTAAATCCGATAAAATATCGCCGAACATATTGGTGGTCACCACCACATCAAATTGTTGCGGGTTCATCACCATGTGCATACAGGCGGCATCGACTATCTTTTCATCAAACTGGATATCAAGGTAACGCGCTGCAACCTCACGCGCAACATCCAGAAACAAACCCTGGGTAAATTTTAAGATATTGGCCTTATGGCAGACGGTAACTTTCTTGCGATTATTGTCGCGGGCGTATTTAAACGCATACTCGATAACACGCAGTGAACCGGTGCGAGTGACGACCGCCAAACTTTCGGCAATGTCTTTTTTAGGGGTTAAATAATGTTCCAGGCCGGAATACAGGCCTTCGGTGTTTTCGCGGACGATGACAATATCGACATTATCATAACGGGTTTTAACACCGTCCCAATTGTTGGCGGGGCGCACATTGGCGTATAACTCGTATTTTTGCCGTAACGCGACGTTAATGCTTCTAAAACCGGTGCCCACCACGGTGGTTAATGGGCCTTTAAAAGCAATGCGGGTTTTATCGATGGATGCCATTGTCGCATCGGGTAGCGGCGTACCGAATTGCTCAAAAGCACTCAAACCCGCAAAAGCTTCTTCCCAGTAGATTTTTGCGCCAGACGCATTAATCACTTTTACCGCCTCATCCATAATGGAGGGGCCTATACCATCACCTTTAATTAACGTAACCGCGTGCATTCATATCTCCGTAGACTAAAAAACAGATGCAAGGTAATGGGTTTTACCTGTCATCTTCACGTAAATTATAGTGCTTTAGTGCTACGATTAGCTATACAGCGTGTTAAATAGTCGTGCTAGGGGGGGCAAAAAGCAGGAACGGGTAAAACCGCGTTCCTGTGAGATGGAATTAAAAACTACGTAGCATTTGATAAACAAAAAGATTGCGCTTTATTTGGTTTTGCAAATACCCGAACAATCAGCGCCGCCGTTATTAGGGTTGCAGGTATCGTTTGGATCGTCGACACAGACTTGATTAGTTGGGCAGGCTAAACCTGCAATACCGCCACACATAACAGGTGGTGGCGTGGTTTTAGTGCAGCTTGGTGTGGCACTGACATTAATAAAAGTGCCTGTTTTTGGATGGATAGCGCGCAAGTTACCAATAAATTTATTAAACGATTTAGAGGTTGAACTAAATCCAGCTTCTGCACACGCAGACAAGCCGCCTTCAATAAAAATCGGTCCACCTTTTTTAGGTGCTTTGACGATAAACACATCAACAACACCAGATGCCAGCGCATCGCCACTCAAACGACGAACTTTTCCGATAGCGTTGCCATCAACACCACGCCCATCGGAACCAATATTGATATTTATAGCGTTTACAGGATTGTTTTTTGCAAACGCATGCGAACTAATCGCTAAAATTGCAGCTATGAAAATAGCATAAAACCATTTAAACATTGTTACTCTCCTCTCAAAAAATCAAAAACAAAAAAGAGCAGCTCCAAACTACACAACTGATAACACGTCAGCACAGTCGCTAAAGATAGCACATACAAAGTCAAGCAGTTCGCTTTGTATGTTGGAGCTACTTAAACTAATTGTAGTGGTAACGCCGGTGTAAGTGTATGGGTGAATAGTTATAAAATCTGTGAACTATTCACCTTTTTTATCGGTAATATTACCTTTACATAGCAAGTATATTTTTGTAGCGTAGCGATCAAACAGGCTATCACTTACCAATAGCGCTGAAGTTTAACGGTGGATTGATTGCATTTGTAAGTACCAATGATACGATACGCATGTCAGCTTTAAAAAATGTTGTAATGATGCATCACACAAAAGCTAAACAGGGTTTTATTATGAAAGCTTATGACGCTGTACGACATCAATTATTTGAAATGCTGGAAGAGCTTGACGAGCGGTTGAGTAAAATCACTGAAGATGTTCAGGACGTTGATATTTCATTAGGTAAAGATTTAGCGCAACAAGCCGAAAGTGGTGAACTGGCAGAGCGTTTAAACGACTCTGTTCAGGTAAAACGAGCAATGATTACACAGGCGCTTGCCCGCATAGATAACGGGGAATACGGCATTTGTGAACTGTGTGGCGATAAAATCGATTATGAACGCCTAAGCGTCATTCCACATGCCAGTATGTGTATTAAATGCGCTACTCAGCCGGCGGGTTGCTAAAGCCATTTATTAGCTTAATTGATAGTATGTTACCATTAGCGTTCTGGCGTTTATAATCACTCTGTATGACTTCATCCACTAAACCTACACAACTAATTGATCGTTTTGGCAGGGCTGTTACCTATTTAAGAATTTCCATTACCGATCGTTGTGATTTTCGTTGTGTGTATTGCATGGCCGAAGACATGACATTTTTGCCGCGTCAGCAGATATTATCACTGGAAGAAATCTATACGCTGGCAAAAGCGTTTACTGAATTGGGGGTGACTAAAATTCGGATAACCGGTGGTGAGCCGCTGATTAGAAAAGGTGCGCTAACGCTATTGCAGCAGCTAGGCAGTATGAGCGGTTTGCATGAGCTGGTATTGACTACCAATGGATCGCAGCTTGAAACTATGGCGGTGGCATTACGTCAAGCAGGGGTAAAGCGTCTTAACATCAGCTTAGACACGCTGGATGCTGACAAATTTAAAGCCATTACCCGCACTGGCGATTTACATCAGGTGCTGCGTGGTATTACAGCTGCACAAGCGGCGGGTTTTGAACGTATTAAACTCAACGCGGTTATTTTAAAAAACAGGAATCATCAAGAAGTCGTCGAGTTGGTTCAGTTTGCAGTTGATCTGGGTATCGACATTAGTTTTATAGAAGAAATGCCTTTGGGTGTGGTTGATCAGCACAATCGCTCTGAAGCGTATTATTCCAGCGATATGATTCAGGCAGATTTGGCTGAAAAATTTTCTTTACTGGCCAGTACAGAAAAAACCGGTGGCCCCTCGCAGTATTTTAAAGTCGCAGGTACACAATCCCGTGTCGGCTTTATTTCGCCACACAGTAACAATTTTTGCAGTACTTGTAATCGTGTACGGCTTACTGTGGAAGGTCGATTATTACTGTGTTTGGGCAACGAGCATTCTGTTGATTTAAAAAACTTATTACGTGCCAAGCCTAATGACACAGTGGCTTTAAAACAGGCTATTGTGGATGCTATGCGGATTAAGCCCGAAAAACACGAATTTAACATTCATGAACAGCCGGTTATATTGCGTTACATGAATATGACCGGTGGATGATATATGTTAGACAATAATGCGCTGCGTTATTAACGTTTACGACTGACAACGTAGCCACCGGATAACGTTTACTGAGTATTTTAGGCGGCGTGATTGTAATGCTTTACTGATTTTGCATCTCGTGGCTATACTGTGTATCTTATGCTAAAAAAGTCTGCTGTATTTACAGCGCCCCGTTCGCAAGAATCTTCTGGACTGCTGTTGGCATGTTATCAAGATAAAGTAGCTAAACAGCATATTCACGCTAATGCCGCGCAACTTAATACTTTGCAGTTTTTGCAAAATTTACTGAATAATTTACTGCTTAATATTGCTTACGAACACGCATCTACTTTAGAAAAATTATGGTTTAAACGGCCAGAAGCGTGCAAAAGTTTGTATATTTTTGGTGGTGTTGGACGCGGCAAATCTATGCTGATGGATTTGTTTTATCAGGCTTGCCCAATCTTACAAAAACGCCGCGTGCATTTTAGTGCTTTTATGATGGAAGTGCATGCGTTTACCCATCAGTGTCGTCAGCAACATATTTCCGATGCGTTACCACGCTTGGCAAAACAAATTAGAAATTCCGTACGGGTATTGTGTTTTGATGAGTTTCACATCACTGATATTGCCGATGCGATGATTTTAGGCCGATTATTTACGGCGTTGTTCGAGTTAGGGGTGATTGTGATTATTACTTCAAATCGTCATCCAAACGATTTATACCAAGGCGGTTTGCAAAAAGAACAATTTTTATTTTTCATTAAAGTTTTAGAAAATGCAGCGGATATTGTCGAGCTTAGCGCTTTGGAGGATTTTCGCTTACAGCAAGCAAGCACACATAAAATCCACTATTGTTTTCCGTTAGATGCTTATGCTAATGCCTTTATTCAACACCATTTTGACAGTTTGACGTTGTGTGCGCCCAGACAATCGGTAGTATTGGAGATATGGGCACACCACATTACTTTGGAAGCCGTGCATAAAGGTATTGCACTCAGTTCTTTTGATGAGTTGTGTGTGCAATCTTTGGGTTCGGCGGATTATATAAAAATAGCCAGTTTGTTTCACACCGTGATTATTGCCAATATTCCTAAATTAACCGTTGCCATGCGTAATGAAGCCAAGCGTTTTGTGAGTTTGGTCGATGCGCTTTATGAACACAAGGTGACCTTGATTTGCAGCTCAGCCGTACCCATTATTGAAATTTATACCGAAGGTGATGGTTCGTTTGAATTTGAGCGCACGGTGTCACGATTGATTGAGATGCAATCGGCGCGTTATTTACAAACAGCACTGTCAAGTCGTCAATTATAAAGGCGACATTTTTTACTATCAAAAGGCGTGCTTATGTTGGCTTACTGCTAACACCTAAGCCAAACTACACTTCATCTGTTATCAATCGAGAATAAAACGCTATATATAAAATTAAAGGGCAAGGTATTTTTTATTTTATTACTGGTGATTATATATTTTTCAAATGATTAAAGAAAAATCGGTTATTTGAAAAGCTATTTAATTTGTTGTCAGTATTGTTATCTAAAAATAAAAAACCATGAGAAATTTATGTATTCCTTTAATGCAACACCCTGTTTTAATTTTTTTCGGTTCATTCGTGCTGCGGCATACTATTTGACTTTATTTTTTATTAGTCAGCTTAGCTTAGCCGCTAATTTGGTGCAAATTGAAAATGCTAAGCCAGGTTTTGCGGAGTGGGATGATTTTTATGCGCCGAGCAATGTACATGATATGGAAGGTTACGCAAATAAAGAGTCTGTTAACCCAGGTGACAGTATTGCCTTTTATGTTAACGCTAACCCACGTATTGATGCCAACTTTAAATTAGCCGTGTATCGCTTAGGCTGGTATGGCGGCGCAGGTGCCAGACGGGTTGTTACACCGGTTGTAATCATCAGTAAATCCCAAAATATACCTGCATCCGACAAGGTGACCGGTATGGTTCAGGCTAATTGGGTTAAATCTTATGAGCTGATAGTGCCGAAAACCTGGTTAAGCGGTATTTATGTGGTTACTGTCATTGGTAATACATCTAAAAAAGGACAATATATTCCTTTTGTTGTCAGAGAGATTAACCGTAATTCAGATTACTTGTTTCAAGTCGCTACTCTGACGTGGCAAGCTTATAATGCCTGGGGGGGGAAATCTTTGTATAGCTATAATTCTAACGCTGTACCGGTTGCATCCGATACTGATCTTACCGATGATGCGCATATTCCTGCGCGGAAAGTATCTTTTAACCGGCCCTATGATGACTGGCAAGGCTTAGGGTTATTGACTGCTTGGGAGATAAAGATGTTGTTTTTTTTAGAGCGCGAAGGCTATGATGTGACTTATCAAACTGACACCGATTCTCATATTGGCAATGGCGGCTTACTGAATCATAAGGCTTTATTGTCAGTAGGGCATGACGAATATTGGACGAAGTCTATGCGCAATAAT
The DNA here is from genome assembly GCF_900163755.1 of Crenothrix polyspora. GTDB lineage: Bacteria > Pseudomonadota > Gammaproteobacteria > Methylococcales > Methylomonadaceae > Crenothrix > Crenothrix polyspora. The sequence continues at coordinate 11,618 of NZ_FUKI01000105.1, forward strand.
TTTCAAACGGCTCAAAATCACGGTATCGGTTTAGGATTTTTTGGTGCCAATACGGCTTTTTGGCAGGTTAGATTAGAGTCTGCCAGCGCCCCTTTGGTGACCCAAAAATACCGTACGCTTGTTGGTTATAAAGAGTATGCTGAAACAGAAGACCCTTTGGCAACCAATGTTAGTACCATAGATGATAATTTGGTCACCTCGCTGTGGCGAGATGAGCGGTGGGCAAACAGTCCTGAAAATGAGCTGGTGGGTATTATGTACAGTTTTTGGCCAGTTAATGGCAATGTTATCACCACTAAAACCGACCCCAAGCTTGCTAATGGCAAGCCATCACATTGGATTTATACCGGCACTGGGCTTGGCGTTGGTGCTGTTTTTAAAGGTTTGTTAGGTTATGAGGCAGACAGGGTATTTAATAACGGCAAAACGCCGGCTAATTTGCAGATTGTTGCTAGCTCGTCGGTACCAACCAATGCGGTTGAGTACCCTGAATTTGCCTCCAGTAGTGTAAGTCAGCCAAAAGCACACATGACGGTTTACACTAAACCTTGCACACTGACACCGTGCAACAACCCCGTTTCAACTGTTTTTGCAAGCGGCACTATGCAGTGGGTTTGGGGTTTAGACAGCTATTTAAGAACTGTCAATCTTGAAAATCGCTTGGTAAAAAAAATTACCCGCAATGTGCTGGCGCGACTGATCAGTGCGCCGTTACCCAAGTAAAACACGGATGATACAGGTTGTACTGATTGATACGGATAAAATACAGCGTTTTCACAGTTCAATAGTGACAGCGTAACCGTTCGCACTGAGCTTTTGTCGAAGTGTGCCGTTCATGCTTCGACAAGCTCAGCACGAACGGTGGCTGTAACTGTCCTAAGTTAAAAACGCTGTATATAAAATTCGTATCATCGGTTATGTGCTGTCATCTGTGTTTTATCTATTGCCGTATTAGCATTTACTGCGTTGTTATCAACAGCGTTATAACAGGGTAATCTGTGTTGACGTGGCGTTAGTCGGTTTTTTAGGGCCTTGGCCTTGGCCGTCGCAGGCTGTTAAAGTGGCAATAGTAAATAGGATTAACAGCAATGGACTAACGATTTTCATAGTTTTCTCTTTGGGTATAAGTAACAACATATCTATCCAAAAAAGTTTGAACAGACAGCGTGGCCTTTTATTGGCTTGTAGCCATTGTGGCATGATTATCTGTCGTTGTCTTGAACTGTGCCAATAAAACAGTGCATTAGTCTTATTCTAAAAAGCATCAGCTTTAACGTAGAGTTGGTGTAAAATCACTTTGGCGGCTTTTGAGTGAGGGTGGCAATGTTGATAATGCTACTTTTTTGGATTAAAAGTCTGCTTTCATGTCAGTGTTACAGAAATAATCGCAATAACTTTACATACACACATAAGGATTAACCATGAGTATATTTAGTTCCATTCTTTCAAAATTGGGTATTGGTAGTGCGGAGGCTGCGGAAGCGCCTGGTGCAGTTGATCCTGCTGTTGCGGCTATTACTGCGACTGCTATTAGTGAAGTTGATGTCGTTTCTAAATTGGAAGGATTGGCATCTTCTCATGCGGAAAAACTGAATTGGCGCGTGTCGATTGTTGATTTATTAAAGTTGCTAGGAATAGACAGTAGCTTGGCTGCTCGTAAAGAACTTGCCACAGAATTGGCTTGTCCTGCTTCAACAATGGGTGATTCAGCGCAAATGAATATGTGGTTGCATAAGGCTGTCTTGCAAAAATTGGCGCAAAATGGCGGCAATATTCCGGCTGATTTGTTGGATTAATATGCTATAGACCTGGCAGGTTTTTAAAATCTGCCAGGTCTTTTGGTTGGTGTTAGTGCGCGATATAACGCTCAAAGACAGCACTAAAATCGTAGTGTTGTATTGTTTGTCGGCGTGTATTGTAATGGCTTTCCACTTGTTGTACGGTTTGGCAGATGATATCGGGTAGGCTTAACACTACCTGCTCCGGCAATTCGCGTAGCACAAACATTTTACAGATGGCTTCGTGACTTTGTTGCAAGGTTGCCATGTATTTTTGGATGTCTTTGCACTTTTCAGAAATGGTAAACAGGGTTTTGTAGAGATCTCGGATTTGCTCCATCTGCTTTTTGTCGATGTCGATAGAAATTTCTTGTTCGCCGTATTTAAACTTAAGTTCCGCATCCAGATCAATCGTGCCCGCCGTTTCAATGCGCACATGGCTAATGGGGTAATGCTTATAAAGATAGCGGTTTAAGGTTTTTTTCTTACTGGCGGCAATGTTGCCGTCCAAATGGATAAAAGCAATATTGGTAAAACAGTATTCATCAGACTTGGATTTGATGACCACAAAGATTTTCTCGTTGTCTTCCTGAAAAACATATTCATCAATATCGGTCTTATCAAAATCTTTGGCTTCAATGATTTTGCCAATATCACTCAAACCAAATACGTCAGCAGCTATATTCTTAAACATGTTTTTTATCTCCGGTGAGCTATAAGCCTAAGTTTAGCTGCTGCAATCAACTTAACAAGTGTTTTATAGCGCTCCGTTCTTCTTTTAATTCCGTTTCTGTTAGCTGCATTTTTTGGCGGCTGAAATCGTTAATATCCAGTCCTTGTACAATGCTCACTTTGCCATTGCTTATAGTCACAGGATAAGAATACATCAAACCTGGCTCGATTCCATAACTGCCATCTGAATAAATTCCCATACTGACCCATTCGCCTTCAGACGTTCCTACTACCCAGCTACGCATGTGATCGACTGCTGCATTAGCCGCAGAAGCTGCGCTGGATAGTCCACGCGCTTTAATAACCGTAGCACCCCGTTGTTGTACGGTAGGGATAAACGTATTTTCAAACCAATTATGATCGACTAACGATAACGCACCCTGATCTTTGACTTTAGCATGCTGAATATCAGGGTATTGCGTACCGGAATGGTTGCCCCAAATAATGACATTTTTAACCTCGGTGACTAATACATCACATTTTTCTGCCAGTTGGCTTAAGGCACGATTGTGATCCAGCCGCGTCATACAACTGAAATTTTCCGGCTTTAAATCCGGTGCATTGCTCAGGGCAATTAAGGCATTAGTATTAGCGGGATTACCAACGACCAGCACTTTTACAGTGCGGTTGGCGACTTCATTTAACGCTTTGCCTTGTACCGAAAAAATCGCCGCGTTGACTTGCAACAAATCTTTGCGTTCCATGTCAGCGCTTCTGGGTCGTGCGCCAACTAAAAACGCATAATCGACATCTTTAAACGCGATTTTAGGGTCATCAGTAATGATAACTCCGTGCAAGATAGGGCTGGCGCAATCTTGTAATTCCATCACCACGCCTTGTAAAGCGGGCAGGGCAGGGCTAATCTCAAGCAAATGCAAAATTATAGGTTGATCCTTGCCCAAAAAGTCGCCCGCTGCCAAGCGAAACAACAACGAATAACTGATTTGTCCTGCTGCGCCGGTAACCGCTATATGAATAGGTTGTTTCATTTGCTTGCCTTATAGGTATGATTTTTGTTTTTAGCGGCCTTAGAGTGACGATACGAAATATGGTGTCGCTGTACAGCTTAGGCTTTTTAAGTGTTCGTTACCCAATCATAACGAAAACGCACAGGTAGGTGCAAATCTATCTGAGCTTGTGCGGTATTTGCGGCTATCTCGGTTATAATTGCTTTACTTTAATGGATTACATGCGAATTATATACCCCGACCCCACATGAAAAAACTGCTCTTCCAATTTGATACCGATAACCATCCTTCTTCTTTTGATAGCGTCGTTGCTTATGATGGCGGCGCAGATCATGTCATTGGCTACGGCGGCTTAACGCCTGATAATATTGCCGCGTTAGTAGAAGGCACAATTTTTACCCGCGCACCTAAAGATAAAAAGAATACCGCCATTTTTGTCGGTGGCAGCGATATGGTGGTGGGGCAGTTGCTGTTAAAAGCCGTGCAGAGGCAGTTTTTTTCTGGCTTTCAGGTGTCGGTCATGTTGGACAGTAATGGTTGTAATACCACAGCGGCGGCGGCAGTGGCCAAATTGGCGACCAGTGGCTCATTAGTAGGTAAAAAAGCGGTGGTGTTGGCGGGAACAGGGCCTGTTGGTCAACGTGCGGCGGTTATGTTAGCTAAAGAAGGCGCACAGGTTACAATAACAGGACGCAGTTTGGCGCGTGCCGAACACGCTTGTCAGGCGATGTCTGAACGTTTTGGTGTGGCTTTGCATGCTATTGAAGCGGTCGATAATGCCGCCAGGGCTGTGGCGATTGACGGCGTACATATTGTCTTGGCCACGGGTGCTGCGGGCATATCTTTGTTATCTCCTGAGCAATGGCAAAACCACCCGACTTTGGAATTAATCGCTGATGCCAACACCACGCCACCACTGGGTATTGGCGGTGTGGATATGATGGACAAAGGTGTTGAACGGCACGGTAAAATTGTTTGGGGTGCGTTGGGGTTTGGTGCGCTAAAGCTGGCTGTGCATCGTGCCTGTATTGCCAAGTTATTTGAGGACAATAAACAGGTGTTGGATGCTGAGGCTATTTTTGCTTTGGCTAAGGAGATGGCTTAAGCTTACAAATCTCATTACATTAATCTGGGTATGCCACCATGAAATTTATAATTACGATTGATAGGGACGAGGATGGTGTATGGATAACGGAATATCCGTCTATTCCTGGCTGCTTAATGCTTGATTTTCGTCAATAATGATAAATACAGCGATAGGCTCACTCAGACGGCATGCACTTGTCTGCTTTAAAATAGGCGTAGAAGCGGCTGAGCCTTATCTGGCAGTAAAACGTCATATGCTGACGGATGGCAATCGATTCGGATTGATATTGGCGGATGGCAGTCAGCGATATGGCACTTGGCCAAAAGTGCATGTGATTGCTTTTGGCAAAGCGGCCTGTGCAATGGTTAAAGCTGCCAGGGAGGTTATCCCTGTCCATTTGTTGGCTTGCTGTATCGCGGTCACCAATGATGATAATGTCATCGCTTTGGATGGGATTGAGTTATTAGCCGCGTCCCACCCGTTACCGGATGAGCGTGGTTTTAAGGCGGCACAAATCTGTGCAGAAATCGCCGAAGCCGCACAAAAAGATGAATTGGTGCTGGTATTAATCAGCGGTGGCGGTTCGGCCTTATTGCCTTATCCGGTTAAGACGGTGTCTTTGCAAGACAAGATTGCCGCCACGGATTTATTATTGGCCAGCGGTGCAAGTATCAACCAAATGAATTGCGTGCGTAAGCATTTGTCGCAGCTGAAAGGTGGCGGTTTGGCCAAGCTGGCGTATCCTGCGGATGTGCATGCGTTGATCTTGTCGGATGTATTGGGCGATGATATTAGTGCCATAGCCAGCGGCCCAACAGTGCCAGATGAAACCACCTATGCGGATGCGCTTTCGATACTCGAATCTAAAAATTTAGCGGATAAAATTCCCGCCAACGTAAAGCGGCATTTGGAACACGGACGTGACGGCCAAATTGCCGAAACACCCAAATCGGGTGACGAGGTATTTGCTCACGCATCGCACACGCTGATAGGCAGCAATGCCCTCAGTGTTCATGCCGTGATGCAAGCTACTCAAGCGAATGGCTATTTTATGTTGTTGTACAGTGATCATCTACGCGGCGAAGCACGGGATGAAGCCGAAAAACTGGTGCTGTTTGCCAAAAAAACCATTTGCTCTATGGGTGAGCCGCTGGCCATTATAGCGGGTGGCGAAACCACTGTAACATTAAAAGGTAATGGCAAAGGTGGGCGCAATCAGGAAATGGCGCTGGCTTTTGCCATCAGCGCACAGCACCACAATTTACCCGGTAACTGGGTATTTTTAAGCGGTGGCACCGATGGCCGCGACGGTCCCACAGAGGCTGCCGGTGGCATGGTGGATTCAGGTACAATACAACGCATGATCGCCGCAGGCATCAATCCAGGTGAGTTGCTCGACAATAACGATTCCTACGTGACGTTAAAAACTTCACACGACTTACTGATGACCGGCGCCACTGGCACCAACGTGGCCGATTTACAGATACTGCTAATCCTACCGTAACCCCTACTAATTGCATGCTTTTCAGGAGATAAAATGTTTAACAAAATGATGACAATTGCCGGTTTCGATGATGAATTATTCGAAGCGATGGAAGAAGAGCGCCAACGTCAGGAAGATCATATCGAACTGATTGCCTCGGAAAACTACGCCAGCCCCCGCGTGTTAGAGGCGCAAGGTTCGCAGCTGACCAATAAATACGCCGAAGGTTACCCCGGCAAGCGCTATTACGGTGGCTGCGAATTTGTCGATAAAGCCGAACAACTGGCTATTGACCGTGCCAAAGCCCTGTTTGGTGCGGATTATGCCAACGTACAGCCGCATTCGGGTTCACAGGCTAATATGGCGGTGTTTATGGCCTTGGTGCAGCCGGGCGATACCATTTTAGGCTTGAGCCTGGCCAGTGGCGGGCATCTGACCCACGGCGCGAAACCGAATTTTTCCGGTAAAATCTACAATGCAGTGCAATACGGTTTAAATCCAGAGACCGGCGAAATCGACTATGAACAGGTTGAAGCCTTGGCCTTGGAACACAAGCCTAAAGTGATTGTGGCGGGTTTTTCTGCCTACTCACGGGTGTGGGATTGGCAACGTTTTAGAGACATCGCCGATAAGGTCGGTGCGTATTTGTTTGTTGATATGGCACATGTGGCGGGCTTGATTGCGGCGGGTGTGTATCCGAATCCGGTGGCGATTGCCGATGTTGTAACCACAACCACGCATAAATCGTTGCGCGGGCCGCGTGGCGGTTTGATTCTGTGTAAAAGCAATCCTGAGTTGGAAAAGAAGTTTGATTCCAATATTTTTCCTGGCATACAGGGCGGGCCGTTGATGCATGTGATTGCAGCCAAGGCGGTGGCCTTGAAAGAAGCCATGCAGCCTGAGTTTAAGGTGTATCAAACGCAAGTGATTAAAAATGCCCAGGCGATGGCGGCGGTGTTTATGGCGCGGGGCTTTGATGTGGTGTCGGGTGGCACGGATAATCATTTGATGCTGGTGTCGTTGATTCATAAGGGTATTACTGGAAAGGCGGCGGATGCGGCGTTGAGTAAGGCGCATATCACGGTCAATAAAAACGCGGTGCCGAATGATCCGCAATCGCCGTTTGTAACCAGCGGTATCCGCGTGGGTACGCCTGCGGTGACCACACGCGGCTTTATGGAAACGGATGTGATTGAGGTGGCGGGCTGGATGTGTGATGTGATGGAAAATATGGAAGATGATGCATTGATTGCAGCGGTGCGCGAGAAAGTGAGTGCGCTGTGTAAGCGATTTCCGGTGTATGGTTAAATCGGCCAGTAATTTTTCAAGTTCAATTAATATGATATTGGGATGGGGGGCAATGGATTGTGGCAACTTGAAGTAAATCACTACGAATGAAAAAACCAACATTTAAGCAAAAAATACATTATCTTAGACGTTTAAAGAGGATTTTAAAAAGACACCGTAAAAAAAGTATCGGAAGATATACCAAAAAATCAATTTCAAATTTACCGGTGCTAAGTGCCCCCCATACGCTTAGCATTAGTAAAAATAGTAGTAGGAATCAACTGTTAAAATTAATTAATGATATTGGCCGTCACGTTATTGTCTTAGAAAAAGACATTTGCATTAGTCTTAAAAATATCGAACAATTGAAGCCGAGTGCTACATTGTTGTTTATTGCGGAAATAGATCGCTTCATCAAGTTAAAAAAGCCTGATGTAAAAATAAAATGTGAATTTCCAATTAATAGAAAAGTCAAACAAGTTTTCAAAAAACTTGGATTTTTTAAAATGTTAGGAAAACAATGTAATGTGGCTACTTCCCATGCCAATAATATTCAATACTGGCAGTTCGCTTCGGGTTTACAAGCAGAAGGTGAAAAAACCGAGGCTATTTTGGATAAGTATGATGGGAAAATTACAGAAGCACTTAACAGTAAGTTGTACGTTGGATTAACAGAGGCCATGCTTAATTCGCATCAACATGCGCACTTGATGCCAAGAAAAGATAATTTAGATAACAATATAACTGTAAAAAATTGGTGGATGTTATCTCAAGAAAAAGATGGCGTTTTATATGTTGCTTTTTGTGATTTAGGTGTTGGAATTCCTGAAACAATCCCAATAAAACACCCTATTCTATGGAAAAGAATTTTACTGCAAAAACCAAGTGATAGTTTAATTGTTAAAGAAGCAACCGCATTAAAAAAGACAAGTACAAATAAGCAAGGGCGAGGTCATGGATTAAATCAAATGATTAACTCCATTACTAATGAATTAAATGGAAGAATAAAAATTTATAGTAATAGAGGTGTTTACACTTCTTCTGGAAAGAATTCTATGGAAGATTTTAAAGGTTCAATTCATGGAACAATAATTGAGTGGACTATTCCTATTCAGAGGCAAGAAGGAAAAAATTATGAGCAAATCAGTAATTACCATAGCTAAAGACTTCAGTCGTTATCCAGCTGGTAGATATTTATCAGATGGGCCTTGCAGTGGTACAAAGTTTAGAGAGGAGTTTTTAATCGATACATTAAATCGAAATCAACACGCAGATATTATATTTGATGGAGCAAGAGGTTACGGTTCATCATTTTTAGAAGAAGCATTCGGTGGTCTTGTAAGATTGGGGTTTAGTAAATCAAAAATTCTTGAGGCATTTACATTTATATCAAACAACGATCCAACTATTCCAGATGAAATCATAGATTATATCGATGAAGCAGAAGAAGAGAAGTAAATGGTATCTGAAAAATGCCAATTTATTACTTATGCGCTGGTAATCGCTGGATGGTTTTTTGTTGATTGGCGTAACAACAAAAGGGAATTGAGAAAAGAAAAACGATCGTTAATTGATAGAACTCATGTTGATATCAATTCAATTGAAAGTAAAGCTGTTGAGTATCATCAAGGCGCACATAATAATGAGCAACTTAGTAAGGAAATAAAAATATTACTTGATCGTCTTATTAAAGTTATTACTCGTGAAAAATTGATTTCAAATAATAACTTTAGAAAATATTCTGATTTTAAGAGGGCTATAACACTTAATAACTTTGATTCGTCAAGCTATATTTGCCAGCCAGATAATAGCGAATTACTGGATAAAATATACTCAACAAAAGACAATCTTGTTCATGAAATAGAAATGAAATTTAGTAATGATTTCAGGTAATGTGTAAATTTTTTGGGATAAAATTTGTGGGATCAAAGAAGCAAAGGAGAAACATGATTACCATCTTTAAAACCGAACAATTAGTTGTTAGTGATTAATTATCGATCTGTCAGATTTTAAAAATCTGACAGATCGGAGTATGTGTAATTACTGTTATTAATTTAAATTAAAATGTCTGATGTTAATTTATAGCCAAACCACTCATAATTACTCGGCCTGCATCTGTAGCGGGTATCGGAGCCCAAGTGTCTTTGCCGGTTAGCCAACCAGTATGCCTGTGCCAAAGTAGATCACCTTTGGCGGTTATGGCATAAATAATGCCATCGCCACCGGTGAATACTTGTCGATAACCTTGCCAGTTATAGCCGACCACGCTGTGTACACCGGCATTAACCCAATTATCGGTGCCGGTTAAGCGGCCGTCGTGTCTGTGCCAACGTAAACGACCAGATGGCATAATAGAATAAATAACGCCATTGCCGCCGGAAAATACCTTGAGTACGCCTACCCAGCCTTTGCTAACCTGCTTACCACTGTCGGCTGTCCATTTGGCAGTGCCATCAAGCCAGCCTGTGTGGCGAAACCAGAGCATTTTTCCATCGGTTGTTATGGCGTAAATAATGCCATCACCACCTGAAAAAACATGGCTGTATTTATTCCAGCCGTTGCCGATGATTGATAATTTATTGCCGTTAGTCCAAACTTGGCTGCCGTTAAATCGACCGTCATGGCGCGACCAGAGTAATTGACCTTTATTGTTTATAGTGTAAATGATGCCATCGTCACCTGAAAACATTTTGGTGTTAAGTAGATTTTTGCTGGTTGCTTTGTCGCCTACAACTTTAGATGCGCCAAAATTGACCCAGCTGTCTGCGCCGGACATGCGACCCGTGTGTTGCAGCCAGTGCAATGTACCGTTTTTGGTCGTGACGTAAATGTCACCATCGCCATCGGCAAATGCGGCATAAGCAGGTTGAATAGCGTGTGCCGGTAAGGTTAATCCACTTAAACACATAAACATGCATAATAAGAATGGCGTAGCTTTGTTACAGCGATTGATCAAAAAATAAATAGATTTCATTTTTAGGGTTCCAAAATAAACGTGAACAATGAAGTTAGTGCATTTTTGTAACGTGAAATGAGTTTTGGTATTGTGATACCGTAGTCAACTATACTTTATTTTGTAAATCAGGCATATAAATAAATGTTGTAAAGTATTCTGACTGTGGGGTGTGCTTAAAAAATATACTGGATTGATAACGGCGGATCAGTTAACTAATCCGCCGCTCGCTGCACTCAGCGGATTGGTAAATACTCTAACGTAAGGTTTGGCCTGCTGCCACAACCCTACCAGAATTCATGGCTGGAGCAGGTGTCCAAGATTCTGCACCGGTTAACCAGCCGGCATGTCGATGCCAAACAAAGTCACCGTTAGCGGTAGTGCCATAGATAATGCCATCACCGCTGGAGAACACTTGGTGAAAGTTTTGCCAGTTAAAACCTATGGTTCTTTGCGTACCGTTATATGTCCAGTTATTAGCGCCTGTTAATCGGCCAAGATGCCTGTGCCAGCGCAGTCGTCCATCTTTGAAGATGGAATAAATGATGCCATCGCCACCGGAGAATATTTTAAGTGTTCCCTGCCAGCCTTTACTGATTTGTTTACCACTGTCATTTGCCCATGCGTTGGAGCCATCTTGCCAGCCGGTATGTCGAAACCAGTGCATTTTACCTGTGTTGGTAATGGCATAAATAACACCATCGCCGCCGGCAAAAATATGTTGATAATTTTGCCAACCGTTATTGATTACCGTCATTTTATCACGGTTAATCCATTGCTGGTTGTCAGGAAATTTAGTGTCATAGCGAGACCATAATAATTGCCCAGCACTGTCAACCATGTAAATAACCCCATCGGTACTGGGAATAACTTTGGTTGTGAACCAGTCATTTAAGATAGCCATACTGCCTACGATTATTGGTTTTTGGCTAGTGGCTAACAGCGTGCCAACCATGCGATCATTATGTCGAAACCAGCGTAGCTTGCCATCATTGGCAATAGTGTAAATGTCGCCTTGGCGGTCGCCAAATGCCGCATAAGAAGATTGGCCAGCATGAGCCGGTGAGATAAAAGCAATCAGGTAGAAAAATAGTAGCAAGAGTGAGGCGACCTTGGCGTTAGCGTCGCTCGAATTGTTTGGGTGTTTCATTTAAGGACTCATAAAATTAATTGTTACTAATGGAGCTACAAATAAATTAGATTGAGAAATTAATTTATTTTACTTCTTTGTAGCTGAAAGCATTATACTTTGTTATGTAAAATAAAAAGACAATTATTTTGTTAGTAGTTGTAATTTTAAGTTATTTTAAATAAAAGTAGTGTAAAGCTATTTTAATGCATTATCGCAACTGAGTGTGTGTGACAGCCTTTGGAAATGGATACCATGAATGCCATGAGTCTTTTATCGTCTATAGCAAGGCAAATTAGCGGGCACAGCGTATCGCGCTTAATCGTGGCTTACAGTGGCGGTGTGGATTCGCATGTGTTATTGCATTTGTGCGCATCGGACGCGCAGTTAAAAGACAAGCTTACCGCCGTCTATGTGCATCACGGCTTGCAGCCTCAAGCAGAAGCTTGGGCAGAGCATTGCCAACACAGTGCGCAAGCCTTGTCTGTTAATTTTAAAGTGTTACGGGTTAATGCCATGCCGCAACCCGGTGAAAGCCCCGAAGAAGCCGCTCGCAATGCAAGGTACTCGGCACTAAAAGATTTGATCGCGCCAGATTGTGCTTTGTTAGTTGCCCAACACCGAGAAGATCAATTGGAAACTGTACTCTTGCAATTGTTCCGTGGTGGTGGTTTGCGTGGCTTGTCGGGCATGCCGGAGTCTATGGTTTTTGGTTTAGGCGTTATGCTACGACCTTTGTTAAATATAGCCAAGCAAGATATTATGGATTATGCCCGTACGCATCAGTTACAGTGGATTGAAGATCCCAGTAACGCGCACAGCGATTATGATCGTAACTTTTTGCGTAACGCTATTGTGCCGTTATTAAAACAGCGCTGGCCCGCGTTGGATAAAACTGTTTCGCGTTCTGCTGTACATTGCGCCAGTGCTGAAACTATGCTGGGGCACATCGCACAAACATGGTTTTTAACAGTATTTAATGTCGATGACAACACGTTATCGCTACAGCGCTTACTTGCGTTTGAGACTGCACAGCACGCGCATATTATACGTGCGTGGTTTCAGCACTTAGGCTTAAAAATGCCTGCACAGGGTTTTGTCACACGAATTTTAGTGGAAGTCGTTGGTGCGCGGCAAGACAGCGAGCCGTTATTAACAGGGCAGGGCGTTAGTATTCGGCGTTACCGCGATAAGCTGTATTGTTTAAAGCAAATGCAGCCTGCTGTATTGGTCGATATGCGTTGGCCTAAAGGTGCGGTATCGGTACTTATGGCTAATAAGCAATGGCTATCGTGTATGCCTGCCACGCAGGGTATTGCTGAAGAAAAATGGCTTAATGCCACGGTAGTGATTAAATTTCGTGGCGGCGGTGAGAAAATCGCCTTACCTAAGCGTGAGGGTCGCCATGCACTGAAAAACTTATTTCAGGAAGCCGGTATCCCCCCGTGGCAACGGGCTGCAATACCTCTGGTGTATCTGGATGATAAACTCGCTGCCGTAGGCGATAAATGGATTAATGCGGAATTCTACACTGAGAATGAGGCCGCATTGCGTCTGGTATTGCAGAGACAGGATTAATAACCGAGTCTGTTCGACAGATGAAAAATCACACCGGCTTAAATTATGGCCATAATTTAAGCCGATTTTGTGCGGTTTGGTAAATAAATCCTGAAACATCATGACGAATATCGTAATGTCGATTAAAATGCACTGGTTTTACGTAATTTCTTCAGATCGACTCTGAGCTTTAAATCCCACATGACAAAATACATTTTCATTACCGGCGGAGTTGTATCTTCGCTAGGCAAGGGTATTGCCGCATCCTCGCTTGCTGCAATCCTTGAGGCGCGTGGCCTCAAGATAACCATGACCAAGTTAGACCCTTATATTAATGTTGATCCGGGCACGATGAGTCCTTTTCAGCATGGTGAAGTGTTTGTAACCGAAGACGGTGCAGAAACTGATCTGGACTTAGGTCACTACGAACGTTTTCTTAAAACCACACTGACCAAGAAAAACAGTTTTACCACGGGCCAGGTGTACGACAGCGTGCTGAAACGTGAGCGCAGAGGCGAATATCTGGGTGCTACCGTCCAGGTGATTCCACATATTACCGATGAAATCAAAAGCCGTGTTTACCAAAGTGCCGAAGGCATGGATGTGGCGCTGATTGAAGTGGGCGGCACGGTCGGCGATATTGAATCTTTACCGTTTTTGGAAGCCATCCGGCAAATGCGTTTTGAGTTGGGCGCGGACAGGTCACTGTTTATTCATTTAACTTTGGTGCCGTATATCCGTTCGGCGGGCGAGATAAAAACCAAACCGACGCAGCATTCGGTTAAAGAATTGCGTTCTATTGGTATTCAGCCGGATATTCTGATTTGCCGCTCCGAACAGGCGATTCCTGAAAGTGAGCGCCGTAAAATTGCCTTGTTTACCAACGTCGAAGAAAAAGCGGTGATTTCTGCGGTGGATGCCGATTCGATTTACCGTATTCCGCTGTTATTGCACGAACAAGGCTTGGATGACATTGTTGTGCATAAGCTACGCCTGAATGTACCCCCTGCCGATTTAACCGAATGGCGTAATGTTGTGGAAGCGTTAACGCACCCGACCGCCGAGGTGACGATTGCTATTGTCGGTAAATATGTTGATCATTCCGATGCGTATAAGTCGCTGAATGAAGCGCTGATTCATGCGGGTATTTCTACGCTGAACCAGGTGGAAATTGTTTATATTGATTCCGAGACTATTGAGGATGAAGGTATTGCGCAGCTCAACAATGTAGATGCTATTTTGGTGCCGGGTGGTTTTGGTGAGCGCGGTGTGGAAGGCAAGATTGCTACCGTGCGTTATGCCCGTGAGCATAAAATTCCGTATTTAGGGATATGTTTGGGTATGCAAGTGGCGGTCATCGAGTTTGCCAGAGATGTCGCAGGGTTGGCAGGTGCGCACAGTACCGAGTTTTTGCCAACTACGCCGCATCCGGTGATTGGTTTAATTACCGAATGGATGGATGACAGCGGCCAGTTAGAAATCCGTGACGAGCAAACCGATTTGGGTGGCTCCATGCGCTTGGGTGGCCAGCAATGTCAGTTACAGCCCGGTTCTTTGGCGCATCAAACCTATCAACAAGATGTGATTACCGAGCGTCATCGCCATCGTTATGAGTTTAATAATCAGTATTATAATCGCCTGGAACAGGCTGGTTTGCGCTTTTCCGGTAAATCTATTGACGGACGTTTGGTGGAAATGATTGAAATTCCTGATCATCCGTGGTTTTTAGCCTGTCAGTTTCATCCTGAATTTACCTCGACACCCAGAGGCGGGCATCCGTTGTTTTCGGGGTTTGTGCGAGCGGCGGCGCAACATAAAAAGGAAGCAAAGTAATGAAATTATGTGGTTTTGAAGTAGGCTTAGACCAACCCTTTTTTTTAATAGCTGGGCCGTGTGTTATAGAAAGCGAGCAACTGGCTATTGATACGGCAGGTTATCTTAAAGAGCTGACCACCGCTTTAAACATCCCGTTTATCTATAAATCTTCGTTTGATAAAGCGAACCGCTCATCACACGAAACCTTTCGGGGTTTGGGTTTTGAGACAGGCTTGAATATCTTAGCGAAAGTTAAGCAGCAGATTGGTGTGCCAGTTTTAACTGATGTACATGAAGATACGCCGCTTGCAGAAGTGGCATCGGTAGTGGATGTGATGCAAACCCCCGCGTTTTTGTGTAGACAAACTAATTTTATTCAGGCTGTTGCTGCGCAAGGCATTGCGGTCAACATTAAGAAAGGTCAGTTTTTAGCGCCGTGGGATATGGTGCATGTGGCCAACAAAGCCAAAGCCACCGGCAATCAACAAATTATGGTGTGTGAACGTGGTGTGTCGTTTGGTTATAATAATCTGGTGTCGGATATGCGCTCTTTGGCGGTGATGCGTGATACCGCGTGCCCCGTGGTGTTTGATGCCACGCATTCGGTACAGCTGCCCGGTGGACAAGGTACGCACTCAGGCGGACAACGCGAGTTCGTCCCCGTATTGGCAAGAGCAGCGGTAGCAGTGGGTATTGCAGGGCTGTTTATGGAGACGCATCCTAATCCCGCAGAAGCCAAAAGTGACGGGCCCAATTCGTGGCCATTACACAGAATGCGAGAATTGCTAGAAACGCTCATGGCTTTAGATAATGTGGTTAAACGCCAGCCATTCATTGAAACAACCTTGTAATGTGAGTGGTGCTATAGTGGTGTCATGATGAAAATTACGCAATTATCCCAGCTTGATTTAACCGCTAATTACAGTTATGCCGATTATTTGACGTGGCAGTTTGCAGATGCGGTAGAGTTAATTAAAGGTAAAATACAGTTAATGTCACCTGCACCGAATGTTAAGCATCAACGGCTTTCATGGCAACTCAGCGGGACTTTATTTAATTACTTTAGTCATAAATCGTGCAGTGCTTTTTCGGCACCGTTTGATGTGCGCTTGTACGACCGTAAAAAATCTTTGTTGGCCAATAAAGACATCACCACGGTTGTACAGCCCGATATTTGTGTGATTTGCGATAGCAGCAAATTGGATGAACAGGGCTGTAACGGTGCGCCGGATTGGATTATTGAGATTTTATCGAAAGGTAATTCTAAAAAGGAAGTAAATACTAAGCACGCGCTTTACGCAGAAAGCGGTGTAAAAGAGTATTGGCTGGTCTATCCTTACGAGGAAGTTATCCAGCAATTTGTTTTACAAGGTGACGAAACTGCTTATCAATTAATTAACAGTTATGCCGATGATGATCGAGCCATCTCGTTTGTATTTCCTGATTTAGTGATTGATTTAGCCACTTTATTTAAAGACAGTTAATGTCATCCCTTATTTTTAAAGTGTGCGTAGGCACAGAATGTTTTTATTTTTTAATCTTCGGAGCAAGACAGCAACATGAGTAAAATCGTTGATATTAGAGCAAGAGAAATTTTAGATTCACGCGGTAACCCAACCTTAGAAACCGATGTTATTTTGGCTTCTGGTGTTGTTGGCAGTGCAATGGTACCGTCTGGTGCATCCACCGGTGAGCGCGAAGCCATTGAATTGCGTGATGGCGATAAAAATCGTTATTTAGGTAAAGGTGTGTTAAACGCGATTAACAACGTTAACACCGAGATTCGTGCGGCTATCGTTGGCTTGGATGCTAATGACCAAGAAGCCATTGATAAGGCAATGATTGCATTAGATGGTACAGACAACAAAGCCCGTTTAGGCGCTAATGCTATTTTATCGGTTTCGATGGCGGTCGCTCATGCCGCTGCAAAAGATGCGGGCGTGCCTTTGTACCGTTATTTAAACCAATCCGGTAAATTCATCATGCCTGTGCCGATGATGAACATCATCAACGGTGGCTCACATGCGGATAACAGTGTTGATTTGCAAGAATTTATGATTCTACCCGTCGGTGCGCCCACTTTCCGTGAAGCGATTCGTTATGGCGCGGAAGTGTTTCATAATTTAGCCAAAGTGTTAAAAAGCCGTGGATTGGCAACTACCGTAGGCGATGAAGGCGGTTTTGCGCCTAATTTGTCGTCTAACGAAGAAGCCATTGAGGTTATTTTAGAAGCGATCGAAAAAGCGGGCTATAAAGCCGGTGTTGATATCTTCTTAGGTATGGATGCAGCGGCTTCTGAATATTATAAAGATGGTCTTTATGAATTATCGGCTGAAGGCCGTAGCTTTAATTCAGCGGAAATGAATGACTTTTTTGTGGAATGGGTCAATAAATACCCGATTATTTCTATTGAAGACGGCCTGGATCAAAATGATTGGGCGGGTTGGAAAGACCAAACCGAAAAATTGGGCAATCGTGTGCAATTGGTGGGTGATGATTTATTCGTGACCAATCCAAAGATTCTGCAAGAAGGTATCGATAAGGGCATTGCTAATTCAATTTTGATTAAAGTCAATCAAATCGGTACGTTAACTGAAACGTTGGCCGCTATCAATATGGCACATGCCGCCGGTTATACCGCAGTAGTGTCGCATCGTTCTGGCGAAACCGAAGATACCACGATTGCTGATTTGGCGGTTGCTACTGGCACTGGTCAAATTAAAACCGGCTCATTAAGCCGTTCTGACCGTGTTGCTAAATACAATCGTTTGATGAAAATTGAAGAAGAGTTAGGCGATTTAGCGGTGTATGCAGGTCGCAGCGCTTTTAGAATGCTGTAAAGTAAGTCAAAAAACGAGGGGAATTCAAGCGTATTTCCTCTCGTTTATTCAAGAGACTATGAAAATTTTGATTCCTATTATGCTGTTGTTTATTTGTATTCTTCAATACCGATTATGGGTTGGTGATGCCAGTATTGCACAGATTAAATTGTACCAGCAACGGCTTGATGAACTAAAGCTTCAGGTTACCGAGAAACAAGATCGCAATTATGCGCTATATGCTGAAGTTTTAGATTTGCGAAAAGGTCAAGAAGCGATTGAAGAGCGTGCGCGGGATGAGTTGGGAATGATTAAAGCAGATGAGACATTTTTTCAGGTAATTGAATAGTTACTGAAATTTTTTGTTGGTATGTTTTTATAGCGGGGATTATTGTTATAGCGATGTAGGTTGTTAATTATTTATGAATTTAATAACCTTATTTTTTTTTACGTAACAGGCCTAGTCCCGTTAAGCTTAAACCAACCAAGCCCATTAAAGCCGGTTCTGGTACGTTCCCTGCGTGATTATCCGTGGCTATGCTTACTGCATCAAGGCTTAAGTCAGCACCGGATGCGCCATTAATTTCTAACGCAAGAGTTCCTCCGCTATTAATCGCGCTCAGTTGTAAGGGTGTCATTTCGAATGATAAAGACTCGTTTTTAGTGTTGGCAGCAATATTAAAATGTGCTAGCTCAGCGTTATTAAATAAAAACTTTAATGTGCTGGGTATTTCATTCGCTTCAAAAACAGTAAAGCCCAGGTCAGCAGTTGTTGCTCCTGTTAATAAGCCTTCTTTAATAAGCCAAGATACCGTAAAGATACTCTGTGTATCTTTGCTGCTGTGCAGAATAAGGTTTCCATCAGCCATATTTAGCCCACTTTGGTTTTGGCTACTTATTGACAGTAAGTTGTGGCTAATTGTGCGTGCTGTATTTATAACAGATACAGCGCCGTCGTTCGCTGTTGTGTCTGCGACTGAATTGGGGTAACTAGTAAAATTATCAATGTTAATTATGCTTGCATAAGATGGCGTGTTTATCATCAATCCTGAGGCAAACACTGTCATAGCAAGCATCTTGCTGGTGGTCATTAGGTGGACTCCTTAATGTTAAGCAGATAACACGTAAGTCATGTTACATGCCACACATAAAATAAGCAATTAATATGCCATTTATTTAGCCTGTTGTTTTGTATTGTATTTATTAACGCGGGTAGCTTCTTTATCGCCATGCTATGTAAAAAATAATGACATTTTATGGGGTATAAGTGATCTAGTTGATGTTATATCGCGATAACAGAATATTTTATTGAATGGATATTATGTTTTGACGGTCTTATCTACATAAAAATCAATTTAGTATACGTATTTTTTTGGCAGAAATTTGTGCATATTCATCATCAATAATGCTTTAAAAAATATATTTTCAGTAGGCTTGTGTTTTTAACTGACTGATCTTGAATCGCTAGGTGCTATTGAGAGGCGACCATGAAAATCGATCTTGGTTTTTATAGTATTAATGACTTTCTCTTATAGTAGACTTTGGTTGTTATGTAAAATAAGCAGACACTTATAGGTTGGGTGATCTAAATGTCAGTAGCGGTGTATGCATTTTAATGATTTTTTGGCATAGAAATGTATTGATAAATAATAACTCAGAAATATTTTAACATTTTTTAAGAAAATTTGACGACGCACGATTTTCTAATAGGGGTCAAGACATCGAGCAAAATTTTCTTAAAATTTTTAAAAAATGCATGGGTAGAAAAAGCTATCCACGCATATTTAATTTATTGGGCTATCCAATTAAGGCGGGACAAAGTGTACTGTTATTGGCGTAGGTTGGGGCGACGATAGGAACCCCAACCTACAAATCGTATCCCAGCTTAAATGGGTCGTCATTTATCGTACTCGCCGCAATTCACTACCCATCTTGATGTTCTGTTATGAAAATTGAAAATTGCTGCATTTTATGAGAATGCACCTCAGGGTAATTACCCTTAAGGTAGTTGAATTGTAGGGTGATTTCGCATGCGTAATAGTGGGTAGAAAAGCGTTGCCCACCCGATCATTTTAAAGCAGATATTTTTTAAAGGGAATAAAAATGAAGCACCTAAAAATAACAAGTCATAAGCGTTACATGTATACGCTGATTTATGCACTACTATTGTTGCCTTCTTTGAAGGTTAATGCTATGGCCATTAACGCCAAAGATGCTGAGGTATCGGTCAGCAAAAATACCTTGATATTAAAGCATGTCCATTCAGCGACATACGATTACACGTTTAATTTGCGCTGGAATGCCAAAACCAATACGTGGGAAACGCAATCTTATGTAATTGATACCGGTTATGGTTGGAGGTCGGAAGAAAGATTACCCCATAGTTTTAATTCAGCGGCATCAGTGGTTAACGGCAATAAACTCTATATCGTAAATACCATGAATATTGATATTTACGATACGCGAAACAAAACCTGGGAATACAATGATATTGACGAAATCAATGACAACCCTTTTAGTCAGGTACGTGCCGCCTTGGTTGCAGGGAATATCTATATTTTTAAATTAAAGACGGATCATTTTTTAACGGATACCTCAACACCAGAAGTGTGGAAATATAATCTTGCTGATAGTTCAATCTCAAAATTAAATATTCCGTTTATACCTGATCTACGTGACTCCAGCCAAGCCGTGGTCTATAACAATAAAATTTATTTTTTTGGGGGGTATTTCGAGGTGGGTGCAGCACTTCAAAACCAACAGTCAACAATTTGGCTATTTGACCCGTCGAAATTAGCCTTTAGCAAAAAAGCCGATATGCCCGATAGCCATTTCAGCGCCGCTGCGACGGTTTTAAATGACAAAATTTATATTTTTGGTGGTCGCTATTATATGTCTAACAACTTTCATGGCGGAGCGAGGAGTTATGGTATCAGTATCTATAACCCTAAAACCGATAAATGGGAGGTTTGGAATGCTTATAATGCACAGCTGTCAATGTCTCATCATAGCCCAGAGGATTTATCATGGGTTAGCGCAAACCCGCTCAAAGGAAAGATTATTGCTACCACTGGTAGCGCAACGTGTATTTTTGATCCGGTGAGCAAAAAAGTAAGCTATCAAACACCTATGCCACTATTGCACGGATACCGTATGACAGGGGCTGTAGTAGCCGATAAGCTTTACATCGCTGGCGGCTCTGATGAACCACGTCGTTTTGATTCGTTCAAGCCTAATTTAGCCACGCTCCCTTAATACAATTACATACCCATTCCGGTTTTATCTGGCTTCCTTTTGTTGTCTAAACACAATGCCAGTCAGTTACATTAGCGCACCAACAAATCTGCTCCCAACCAGTCAACCACAAAGCGCCGGTAATATTCAGATTTTTTGGTTTGCAACGATTCAATGGGATTAAAGTCGTCAGTTAAGACAATGCCTTGCGCATTGTCCAGCTTAAATACCCGATGTGTTAACCAAGCTATTTGTTCACTGTTCAAGCTTTTTGGCGCTAGATTAATAGCGTTTTGGCTGGCCAAAAAGATAAAATCGTTAAAATCTTTGCCCGGCTCAGAGACAAACACTGTTTGCTGTGGAAACACTTGAGCAATGGTTTTACTGACCGATGCTAAAGCCATATTTTTGTCTTTACTGGAAAATGCGACAAAATTGACGGCTAAAATACCTTGGTCAGTCAGCAGGCTACGTAACTGCTCTAATACTTCTACGGTTAACAAATGCGCGGGTTCAGTGCCGCCAGTAAAGCAATCGTGAATGATTAAATCGTATTTGCCTTGTAAGCGTCTTATTTCATAACGCGCATCGCCAATAATGGCTTTGCCGGTGGCTTTAAAGCCAAAATAATCGCTGGCGGCTTGTGATACCGCAGGGTCAATCTCCAAGGTATCCGTTTCGATGCCGTATTGGTCGTGCAATACCTTGGCCATGTGGCCGGCACCTAAACCGACAATCAACGCACGTTTCATATCAGGTTTTATCGCCGGAATTAAACCGACAATATCTTGATACGTTAGCAGCGTTTGGCCGGTGCGCAGACTGGCCGCGCCAATAGTTGACGCATCTGAGGTTAACAAGCGGAAATTTTTCGCAGGCTGATCAATCACCCGTACCCAGCCGTACAGGCTTTCTTGCTCGGATTGGATTGTAAAGCTATCGCCGCCACGGTAGGCATGTCCTGCGCCAACCACTTTAGGCAGCAAGCATAAGCCAATCACTAACAAACCAATACTGGGCAGCATAGACGCTGAGCTGGTTAAAACTTTTTTCTCATACAGCGCGATCAGTACCGCTAAAATCAACAAGACCACACCAACACCGATTAATATCTGCCGTGAACCGACCATCGGGAACAGAAAAAAGCTCAGTACCAAGGTGCCAACCACGCTACCCAATGTGCTGACGGCATAGATTGAACCCGAACTTGAACCCACACCATCCAGCCTAGCCGTGGATAATTTAATGGCAAACGGACTGACCATGCCTAAAAAAGTCAAACTCGGCCAAAATAAGGCCAGCGCACTGACAAACGCACCTAAACGCAAGCCTAAAGAATCGGTTGCCAGCAATACGGGGCGCGTAAACCAGGGAATTAACAGTGTCAAAATCGCAGCCAGGGCAATAATAAGCGATAAACCCACACGTTTAGCTCGATCTGCCCAGTAACCACCGATGTAATAACCCATTGCCAAAGCAATCATGGTGACAGAAATAAGTGCTGACCACACGTAAAGACTGGCACCGTAAAACGGTGCAATCAACCGCGTCCCCAGTAGTTCTATGACCATTACCGACGCGCCGGTGATAAAGACAATGAAAAAAATGATAGCGCGACTGATGGTTTTTGGTGGGGTATCGTTCATATTATTAGACTAGTGATTGAGAGTGAAAAAATGGTGCAGCGTTTTCACAGTTCAATAGTTACAATGTAACCATTCGCACTGAGCTTGTCGAAGTGTGCCGTTCATGCTTCGACAAGCTCAGCACGAACGGTGGCTGTAACTGTCCTAAGTTGAAAACGCTGTATGTGTTTACTTCCCCCTTTGAAAAAGGGGGATTGAGGGGGATTTATTTAAAAAATTTTCCCTAACCTCTCTTTTTCAAAGCGGGGGACTGAATAATTACAAAAAATGTAAGTGCTTATTCAGATAATGTGTTTAACAGCGCAATGACCCACCCGTATTACCGTGTACATCCACCCACAGATACGGTAAACCCAGGCTTTTTAGCCATGCAGGGCCTTGTTCTTCTTTAAGCATGGCGATAGTGGAAGCGCTGCCTGCCACCACACAAAAATCGCCGACTACGCTAACCGATGCCAAATGGCGTACCGGCCAGCCGGTTTTAGGGTTGAGCACATGGCCGTAACGTATGCCCTTGATTTCAATACAGCGTTCGTAATCGCCACTGCTGGCCAAGCCACCTTTACGCAAGGCGAGGGTGTGCATTACTGCGTCTTTGTCGCGTGGATGGCGAATGCCCACCCGCCACGGCTCTCCGTCAGCACGCGGGCCAATGATTTTAATATCACCGCCTAAATTGATTACGCCGTGGTGTACACCGGCAGCCCAACACAAACTGGCGACACGATCCACAGCGTATTCTTTGACTACGCCGCCAAAATCAATTTCCATACCGGCGAGCGGGAAGTTTAATACGGGCGCTTGCCAGCTCAGCTTATGCCAACCGACTTTAATCAGTAAGGCTTCAATCTCTTGGGCGTTGGGTAATTGCTGGGTATTAAAGCGCCAGGCTTTGCGTAAAATACCGGAGCTAATATCGAATAAACCATCGCTTTGCTGATAACAGGCGCTGGCATAATTGAGCAAGCCTGCGGTTTCTTCATCAACGCTAATTGAACCACCCACCGCTGCAACACGGTTAATCTCACTTAAAAAACTGTCGGCGCGATAACGTGAATAGCGTTGCTCTAAACGCTCTATATCGGCAATAGCCACGCTGGCAACGTGTTCTGCGTGGCTGTGCGTTACAGCAAACAGCTGTATCTCACAGGGTGAACCCATTGCATTAAAAGTACGCTGGTAAAATATCATTACCCTATCGCCAGTAGTAACATCAGAACATATAACTCCAGTTTGCCGATAGTGCGCCATCGCGCTCTACTTGGTAGCCATTCACATCGTCATGTACCGGCTGTAACCACTCAAAACTCAGGCGATTGCCTTGTAAATCGCCACTGGGTACGCTGGCGCTTACGCCAAAACCGACATCCCAAAAACGGCCACCGTAGTTAGCGGTCGCATCTTCTGTGCCGCCCCAGGAACGTGGCGTGCCATCAAAGCTTTCGCCGCCATCGCCAAGATGTGCGCCATTAAATTCGCCTTTAACGGTACCTTGTACGCTATAAACACCGCGCAAAGACGCTGCTAGCCAGCTGTTCAGCTGATAACCGCCCCAGGCTGTGGCCTGAAATAAATCACCGAAAGCAAAGCCAGAGGTATTTTTGCTGGCTAAACGTTTAGTACCACTGAGTTGAGCACCCCACGACCACTTGTCGGCTTCTCCGGTATAGGTTAATGCCGGTTTGAAATCCCAGGTACCACTGCCCAGCTGCATACCGTAATGAATAAATACATCACCCAGTTTATGCGCGTCTCTGAGTTTTATACCCACATCGCCGGTAGGTACACTGATGCCTAAGCTCAGGTTGATACGATGGCCTTTGCTAGCGAAGAGTTTGCCAATGGCATAAAGTCCGGTATCGCCTATACCACCGGTACTGTGACCACCGCTGTGTTGATGCGGATTAGGGTCTTCATCAGCACCGGTAACTTCGCGCATGTTCATTGACATATCAACAAACTGCGGCATTAACATGAGTGTCAGCCAATCGGTCGGTGCAACCATAAGATCAAGCATGTGCATGTGCATGGTCATATAGGTGGGTGTACTGGCGCACGGGTGATTTTTGCAGCCCAAACTGGCGATGTCCAAATCACGGGCGACACTGTCGCCGTGCAAGCTAGCACCGGCCTGATTCGCGTACATATAGCGATAGCCGACCATGACATCACCGGCCTTGTGCAGAATATGGTCAAACATAATACCGGCAGGCGCATGAGCGCCATGTGTGCTGTGTCCTGTGTGATGACTGTGTTCGCTGTGCGTACTGGCCAGCGCATCCAAATTAACTTTCATAGCTGCATTGGCGACATAGTAATTAAAGTCGGCATAACTGCCTTCGCCGCCACCGCCCAATTTTAACGCACCGGCATGGCTGTAATATTCAAAGCCGACTTCAAAATTAACGCCTTTGGCAAATTGTTTGCTGAGGGTTATGCCGCCGCTGAGTGTGCCATAGGCGGATAAGCGGTGATCGCTGGCATAATTGCTGGGCAACGTGCTGGCATCTAGCCTGCCATTGTCGGGTAAGCGCTGCTGGGTTAAAAATAAGGGCTGATAAAAATCCGCTGCACTTTGCGAGTAATACCTGAATTTAGGCGTTATTGTCCAGCCGTTACTGAGTGGCTGCACCCAATCGACATCGAAGGTGTGTGCGTTAATACCCCAGTCGTCATGAAAAAACCGGTAATCAACATGCACAGCGGCATCTAGGCCGTCGATGTGCTGTACGTAACGCAGATTTTCTGTCCATTGATTGCGCTCATCCGGTCGTTGCTCACGCAATACCGCATACGTGCCATTGTAATTGCCATCAGGGCGCACGGCGCTAGGATCAACAAATGCAAAGGTGACGGCCTTATAAGGGTTTTCCATAAAGCCGCTGCTGTAGGTGTAGCCCACATTGAAATTGACCAGCGCATTTTTATTAATAATCTGGGTTAAGCCCAGGTGGGTTGACCAGTCTGTTTTATTGGCAATCAACACATTAGCATCCACATCGCTGTGAATCAGCTTATCCAGCTGGGAATTGTTGCTGCTGTAATAGGTCTGCGCATCATGATCCAATAACGCCTGGGTATGGCTGTTGGTATAGCTGACGCTGGCACTGACGCTGGTTAGTTTTTGATTAAAATCCCAGCGGCCACCGACATTGCCAAAACGCGATTCGTAATCATTTTCAATAGAAAGGCCGCCGCCAATATGCACAGCGGCGGTGTCCCAATCGTAACTGATTTTAAAATCACTTTGCTTGCGGGTTTCTGGCGAGGCATAAGACAGGGTATGCACCAGACGTGTATCGCTACCGATGACTGTGGAATCAGGATTGGCGGGATCACTGAGGCTAACGGGGTTAAAGTGTTTATCAAAAATGCCAGCGCTTGCACCAATTAACGGTGATGCGCCAGAGTGAATATCGTTATCAACACGCAGGCGGTTACCTTGGCGTACCACCGGTGCTGTGGTAATGGGCGTAGCGCCCGACCACGTATCTTGGGTGTAATTAAACGCGAATTTAATGCGCTCAGACAGTTTAATGTTGGCATTACCTTGCAAGGTGTCGACTTCAATGGGGTTAAACTGACTTTTGGCGTTAAACAGCTGGCGCTTGCCTTCTTGATAGTGGCCGTATTGAAAGCTGACTTCATCATCGCCCGCATACGCGGGGAGTGCAATAAGGCCAGGCAACAGTAACGCAGCGGCCATTAGGGCGTGCAGCGACAAATTTGCGGAGCGCTTGTTAAGCTGTCGTTTGAGAAGCGTTTTGCCAACCGGCATAAAGTGTCGGCACGGCATTAGAACATATAGTTCCAGCTGGCCGATAGTGCGCCATCGCGCTCTACTTGGTAGCCATTAACATCATCCTCTACTGGTTGCAACCATTCAAAACTCAAGCGATTACCTTGTAAATCACCATTGGGTACTACTGCACTTAAGCCAAAACCGACATCCCAGAAGCGTCCGCCATAATTGCCGGTATAATCTTGAGAGCCGCCCCAAGGTCGCTCTTCCGCGCTATCACCAAAGTGCGCGTTATTAAATTCTCCTTTAACTTTGCCCTGTACCGTGTAAACACCGCGCACCGATGCCGATAGCCAAGGGGTTAGGTTATAACCACTCCAGGCCGTTGCCTGAAATATATCGCCAAAAGCAAAACCAGACGCATTCTTGCTTTCCAGACGTTTAGTACCGCTGGCTTGTGCGCCCCATGACCAGTTATTTAACGCGCCCGTGTAGGTGAGTGCGGGTTTAAAGTCCCAAGTACCGCTGCCTAGCTGCATACCGTAATGGATGAACAAGCCCCCTAAACCGTGGGTATCGCGCAGTTTTATACCGACATCGCCGGTGGGCGCACTGATGCCTAAGCTGAGGTTAATCTGATGCCCTTGTTTGTTGAACAAGTTGCTAATCGCGTACAGGCCGGTATCACCGACCCCACCTGTGTTATGGCCTCCCGAATGGCTGTGGGCATTAGGATCTTCTGGTGCGCCGTTAAGTTCGCGGGTGCTCATGTTCATATCGACAAACTGCGGCATGAGCATTAAGGTAAGCCAATCGCTAGGTGCAAACATGAGGTCAAGCATGTGCATGTGCATGGTCATATAACTTGGTGCGCTGCTACAAGTGTTATTGGCGCAGCCGTGCTGAATAATAGCCGAATCTTTAGCAATACTGTTACCGTGTAATATATTGCCTGATTGATCGCTGTACATATACCGATAGCCTACCATGACATCACCGGCGTTATGCAGGACATGATCAAACATAACCCCAGCGGGCGCTGCATGTTGGTGTGTCGTGTGTTGGTGGTGTTTTGCGTGATGATTTGATTCGCCGAGTGATGTGGCAAGGCTATCCAGATTCACTTTCATACCGGCATTGGCCATATAGTAATTAAAGTCGGCATAAGCACCTTCACCGCCACCGTCTAATTTTAATGCACCGGCATGGCTATAATATTCAAAGCCGACTTCAAAATTAACCCCTTTAGCAAATTGCTTGCTGAGTGTAACGCCACCGCTGAGTGCGCCATAACCGGATAAGCGTTGATCGCTGGAATAATTGCTGGGCAAGCTGCGTGGGTTTAACGCATTGTATTTTTTGGCGGTATCAAGGCCATCTGCGCCTAAAGCATGAGAGCCAGGTAAACCTTGTTTAGACAAAAATACCGGCTGGTAAAAATCCGCTGCACTTTGCGAGTAATAGCGGAATTTAGGGGTAATCGTCCAGCCGTCACCCAATGGTTGCCCCCAGGTTAGCTCAAAGGTATGGGCGTTAATACCCCAATCATCAGAGGAAAACCGGTAATCTACATGCAATGCTGCGTCCAGCGGTGCAATATGTTGCACGTAGCTTAAACTGGGTGTCCATTGATTGCGTTCGTTGGGGCGTTGCTCAAACAATGCCGCGTAATTACCATTAAGATTTTTATCAAGGCGATGCTGATTGTCTGAGTTAGGATCGACAAATATAAAAGTAACTGCCTTATAGGGGTTTTCCATAAAGCCGCTGCTGTAGGTATAGCCTAAGCCTATATTGATCAGTGCATGTTTATTGATAATTTGCGTTAAACCTACATGCGTCGCCCAATCTTCACGGTCGCCGCTTAGTGTATGACCACCGTCGCTAGTGTTTTGAATTTGATCTTTAAAGGGGAAGGGTTTGTAATGGTAGTAATCATAAGCTGCGTGATCTAGCAGCGCTTGAGTATGGCTGTTGGTATAACTAACCCCAGCACTGACACTGGTGTGTTTTTTGTTAAAATCCCAGCGTCCGGCCAGATTGCCAAAGCGCGACTCATAATCATTTTCGATAGAAATGCCGCCACCAATATCTAACGCTGCATTGTCAAAGTCGTAGCTGAGCTTAAAGTCACCTTGCTTACGTGTTTCTGGTGACGCATAGGATAGGGTGTGTGCCAAACGGGTATCTTTACCTATCACGTTAGCGCTGGGGTCACCTGGATTATCGGTTTTAAGTGGATTAAAATTTTTATCAAAAACACCGGGTGTCGCCTGTATCAAAGGCGACGCGCCGGTATTAATAGTCTCGCCTTTCCATCGATTGCCATTTCGCGCGAGCGGTGCCGTGGTAATGGGCGTTGCACCCGACCAGGTATCTTGGGTGTAATTAAACGCAAACCGAATGCGATCCGCCAACTTGATTTTGGCACTGCCTTGTAAGCTGTCTACTTCAATTGGGTTAAGTGTGCTTTTGGAATCAAATAACTGCCGCTTACCTTCCTGATA
Source organism: Crenothrix polyspora (assembly GCF_900163755.1). Lineage (GTDB taxonomy): Bacteria > Pseudomonadota > Gammaproteobacteria > Methylococcales > Methylomonadaceae > Crenothrix > Crenothrix polyspora. The sequence continues at coordinate 40,355 of NZ_FUKI01000105.1, forward strand.
ATGGCTGTATTGAAAGCTAACTTCTTCATCGGCGGCAAAAACAGGGGGTGCTATTAACCCAGGTAATGCTAAGGCGGCAGCGGTTAAAGCCTGTAACGATGCACTGGTTGATCTTACTGATTTTGTTTTTGTAATACTTAGCCTAGTAACAGCCACATCCACCGCCTTCCGCACTATTTCCACCTGCCGCGCCTTCGCGGCTATTATAATTATGTTGACTCAAACTGCTGTGCAAAACGCTTGCATCCAAGGCCATGTGTGGCTTGGCTAAGTTGCCGCGTTCCCAGGGTTGTACGCTGGTGCAGCCCAGTATACCAAAACAGCTAATACACAATAATAACACGGGCAGATGGTGTCTCATTTTCATAGGTTTCCTTAGCGGTTAACGTTACGGAACAGCAGGTACTGGCTTTATTACTCTGCTAATAATTGCGCGACTTTGTCTTCAAGGTCTTGGGTTTCACCGGCACGAAAGCCCAAATGTACGTAACGAATAATGCCTTTTTTATCAATTAGAAAAGTAGATGGCATAGCCTCAACGCCAAAGCCCGTTGCACACTGTTTGCTCGCATCTGCTGCTACGCTAAATTGTGCCGGATGGCTTTCGATAAAGGCTTTTGCGTCGTCGACATTTTCATCGACATTAATGCCAATAATCTGCAAGCCCTTATCCTTATAAGTGTCATTTAATACATTTAGATACGGAAACGATTTAGCACACGATCCACACCAAGAAGCCCAAAAGTCTACATACACCACTTTACCTTTAAATTGCTGTAAGTCGTAAGTTTGGCCGCCGTTTAATGTGCTTAACACACACGCAGGTAATGGTTTATTGATGTCTTCGGCATACACTGTGAAGGCTGCTGTTAGCGTTAAAAAAATGCCAAATCTTGTTAATATCCGTGCAATCATTACTTGCCTTCTTAGTGTTATGTCAATATTACCAATGCCAAACGGGATTGGGGTAGCGATTTTGCACCATGATACCGATTAAATCACGCTAAACCAACCCACAACAACAGCGCTAAAACCGTGCTGTTGTTTTTATCATATCTAATGCTCAGTTATTTTGTAGCTGTGTAGGCTCAGGTTGTTCGGTATGTGCCCCTGTTAGGGTTTGGCAATGTACATCGAGTACGTAATTAATAGCGCCAGCGCCACTTTTATCGACTAAAACGGTATAAACGCCATCGCCTGCAATGGTTTTTGCCAATGGGCTATAAGCGGCATTGCCACCGACAGCATCTGTGCTGTGAGAGGCCACCTTGCCTTTAAAAGCTTGTACACTCACCAGCGGTGTTTTTTTTGCCGCTTTTACACGAGTGACCAGTTGCGCGGTTTTACCCGCAGCATTGGGTTTGCAAGTAGTTTGAAAAGCATCAACTGCACCCGCAGCAGCACCAAGTGAATCAGGAATGGTATGTGCTAAAGCCATGTCAGCATAATTTAGCGCTGCTAAAAGTGCAGCAGTGGTGATAGTGTTTTGTAAAGTTAACTTTTTCATGTTGCTTCTCCTTACGTTAAAAAATCAGCATTCATACTAAAAATCCAGTGACAGCACCACAACAGTACTGTCACTGGTGTAATAAATTAAAGCTTATTGATTTTGCGTTTGCTTTGGTTCGGTTTGGCCGCTGTGCGTAGCTTTTGCGGTTTGACAATGAGTTTCGAGTACATAGTTCATCATACCTGCACCCGTTTTAGATACTGAAACGGTATAAGCGCCTTCGCCACCGGCTTTAATAATGCCATCTGGGCTGTATACCGCATCACCGTTTATTTTATCGGTTGTGTTAGACGCTAACTTGCCTTTAATCACTTTAACACTGACTAAAGGGCCTTTTTTGGTAACACCTTTAACTTTAGTCAAAAATTTGCCTGTTGCACCAGCGGCATTTTTTGAGCATGTTGTTGTAAAGACATCAACTGCGCTCGCTTTTATGCCCAGTGAACCAGGAACAGTGTGCGCTGAAGCAAGGCCAGTAAAACTCATGGCTGCCAAAAGCGCTGTTGTGCTAATAATGCGCTGTAATACTAATTTTTTCATGTTGTTTCTCATTACGTTAAAATTAACGCTAAATTAAAAAATACCCAGGTTTTTATCCTAAAGCCATCGGCATAAACAAACGAAAATTGTTATTTTCGTTTGTTTCTTTGATTTCCGTTATTCCAAAAAGCCAACGGAGAAGCTTTTATATTCGCTGGCTAAATGATTACTGTGCTTTTTCCGTGCTTAGGGTTTCCAATTTTAATGCGGCTAAAGAACGCACGTTTTCATCTTTATCGTGCAGTGCCTGTTGTAATAAAGCGGTATTATTGCCTGCACTGTCCACCGCCATGATGCGTACTTCAACAGCGTCATCGTGCATAGCGGTTTGTAAAGCAGCTTCGGTGCCTTCTTCGTTGCGATGGGCAAAACTAGAGATGGCTTGTGCTCGCACATCAGGATTGCTGTCAGATAACGCGGCTTCTAAGGTTGCTCTAATAGCAGGATCACCGGGTTTTTCGGCTAATAATCCCCCGATACCTTGGGCGCGTTCAGCAGGATCTTTCGATTGTGTCATTTTAAGCATGGCAGTGGTTTGTGCCGCCTCTTCAGCTTCTACATGGTTTTGTTGTTTGCGCAGCGCCTGTAATTGATCTTGTTGATTTAATACTGTTGTTTCGCAGTCTGCGGAGCTTACCGACGGCGAGATAGCCTCAAATTTTGCACCTAACACCCAAACTTCTTCCAGGGTGTTTTTAGGTGTATGCCACACCGTGTTATGTGGGTAACGGAAGATCAAGTCGGCTTTGTGGTTAAGTACACATTCCAAAATATGTCTTAAGGTTGCCCCTACGCACGTTGCGGTAACACGGCCTTCGGGCAACACTGAATAATGAATGGGCACACCGGTGGTTTTGGTTATTTTATCAAGCACCTGTGCTAAAGGTGCTTGTCTGGCTTCTAATTGCAATGCTGTTGTTGTTTCTGTGGAGATGGTTAAGTTGACACTTGCATCACTAGCAAATACCACGCTAGATGTTATGTACAACACACACGCCAAACCCAGCTTAACTAACGTCTTAGTAGGTGGGCTGATTTTTGTCAATAAAGCAGGCTGATTATTTTTAAATAACATATTTTTTAACAAGCATTAATTGTGCCATAATCGAAATAGAGTGATTTTATAAAAATATTTCATAAGTACTTAATATGTTGATATTTTTTCTTGAATGTTGTGAAGGCTTTTTGTGTCGGTAAAAGTGGTTTTATACATTTTATACTGTGATTTTAAGATAAAAAACCGTAAATCATCCGGTTGTTTACTGGATTTATGAAGAAATACGAAAAAATAGATTATGTAACTAATTGAAATTATATATAAATATAAAAAACAGGTTATATGCCACATAAAAAATACGTTAAATAACATAGTTTAATAAAAATATTGCTACCTCTGAGTGCAATAACAAAATAGTTAAGGAACGCGCACGAAATAACTTGAGCAAGTTCATGCTTCGACAGGCTCAGCACGAACGGTGGTGGCGTTTAAGTTGTTCAAGTTATTTCATGCACGTTCCTAAACCTTGTTTGTTGAAACATTTTCTGAAATCATTCGCTTTTATGAACCTTACTTGGAAAATCTTATGACCAAACCTGTCACACCCTTATTGGCCGCCGATACCATTATCGAATTAACCGATTATCCCAATCGCCCCATTGTGTTAATTGAGCGTGCCTACCCACCGTATGGCTGGGCTATTCCTGGTGGTTTTGTGGATGTGGGTGAACGCATTGAACACGCGGCGGTGCGCGAGGCGCAAGAAGAAGTCGGGCTAAAGGTTGCGCTAATGGCTTTGCTTGGGCTTTATTCAGACCCCAGTCGTGACGCGCGTGGCCATACTGTCACCGCAGTTTACGTGGCAGTAGCGTCAGGATCGCCTGTGGCTGCGGATGACGCAAAGAACTGTCAGATTTTTAATATTGATGCCTTGCCTGAGCAATTGGCATTTGATCACGCGCAAGTGTTAATGCACTACAAAGCTTTTCGAGCAACAGGTCAGGTTACACCGTTACCGATAATGTGAGTGTAAAACATCAGGTTAATACTGTGATAATCAATGGTTGTTGGATTTCTTTACACTGCAATCACTGGTATAGGGTGATTATTCGATAAAAATGTCAATATAAACAACGTTTATAACGTGTTTTTAAAGATACTCTGCTTTTTAAATACTATAGATCTGTAGATGAATAACTTTCGTTTTTAAATTAAAAAACAATTTAAAATCAATGTATTGATTTCTATTTAGATAAAATTATTTATTTGGATGTCTGTATGTGTCAAAAAAACTAACAGCTTTGCTATGTTGCAGGCAATATTTCTGAATAATTTTTTTATAAATCATTAATTAATAACGTCATATTTTTTAGGCATACCTATTGCTAACAGCTTTCTTAAGTGTCTTAAGCTGATTTTTGAAAAATATACCCTGGTCTCGCTGTAGATTAGAAACGCGAAGTTTTCGCGTTTTAGGGTAGGTTGTTCGTCGAAAATATTCTGGGGGCACTGGCAATATAATAAAGCCAGCTCACAGTTAAACAGGGCAAAAATACAACTAAGTCACCCAGCGGCAAGTCGCTCAGGTATTTTCATTACTGTATTTTGTCTCGTTTAAGCCAGAAGCCGGTAAGTCTAACTAACCGTGACGAGAAAGAGTTATGTCCCTATTTCGCAGTAACAAAATGACGATAATTACCAAAGCCAAGCTTATTTTAACTATAAGTTTGATCTTTGTGTTGACGGATACAGCAGTAAACACTGCGCAAGCCAATGTTATAAAACAAGCACCGATTATTGCCAAGCTACAAAAACTAAAGCCACCGCAGGTGTTATCTAAAGAAACTAACAAATGGATGAAGCGCTGGGTGGGTACAAATCTTGAAGCGGATGGTTTTGAGTTTTACGAACTTTCAGGTGCAACGTCAATTAATCTAAAAGTCCATAAAATAGACCCTACTGATTTAGAGGATGGCTATCAAGCTTATGGTACATTCGTTACGCGCGGTGGATCGGCTAATTTTGATATTGAACTGGCGTATTACAATTTGGCAGCAATTCTTGGCCACGACGATATTATTCGCCCAGTGGTTCGGTATTCTTTAGGTGCAAAAGCCACCGCTGCCTTCAAAACATTATTAGAAAAAGATCGCCTTACCATAACCGATATTAACGCTAGGCGTTTGGTGCGAATTGATCGGATTTTAACCAGAATTGCAACAACACCTTCGCTACTGGGGTGTTTAAAAACTAAAAAACATGACAGCTACGCTGAATATAAATCTATTGCAGATATTTCTCGTGCCGCGCAAGGCGATCCAATAAAAAATAACCCGATTATTGCCGCTTTGCAAGCGTCTAATCCACAGCCGGTTGCTAACAAAAAAATTACGCTTCAAGCGGGATATACGGGTGATCTTCTGCAATTAGCGCGTGAATATTCGATTGTTATGACATTGGATGTTATTTTTCAACAATGGGATCGTTACAATAATGTCAATGTTGGCTTGGCAAAAGACAGTGCCAATGTTGCGCATTTTTATATGACAGACAGCGGTGGTGCAGATATGTCGGATTATTTACCGAGTATAAAGCGTAATTTGAGTTATTTTAATCGTTACGACCGTAAAACCATTGCCAAACTCAAGCAGTTATATCTTTTCTTAAATAATCCGGCACAGGGTTTTTTGGGCTATACAGATGCTGAAGCTTTTGTTGTTGATCTTGGTTTATACAGCGAATTTAAACCTGCCGAGTACGTTAGAATGTTGAAGCGAAACTTGCAATTTCTTCTTGCCAAGGTGTCTTTGACTACGCGTGAGTACGGCATCAATGCGTATCTTCCTTAGTATAATGTCAGTAATTTGTCGTAAGAGACGTAAAACTTAACGTCTCTCTACGGCATGGTTTTTTCGCGGTAATTATTTTATAGTTTGAGTTCAGGAAAATGGTGATTGGTCGCCTAAAAATTTCTTTTTACGCAGTAGTTTTTTAGCCGCTTTTTGTTCACGAATAACCATTACTTCAAGAAGTTCTTTTTCCATCATTGCTGGGGTTTCCAGGCTGATTTTACCCAATACACCGGCGCGTAATTCAGTCAGGAATATTTTGGCCACCCTGTCCATTTCAACCGCCCCACCGGTACGTAAACAACCGCGTTGCGTACCAATTTCCACCAACAAAGCATGTTCGCTGTCAGGTAGTGTTTCCAGTTGAAAACGCTTCATGAGTGCATCTGAGTAATATTGCAGTAAATACTCAGCCGCCGCCATCGCAACGTCTAAATGATCTATCGCCGTGTCTTTAATTGCGCCGGTAATAGCCAAGCGATAGCCACTGTGGCGATTTTCAATATTCGGCCATAACATGCCAGGTGTATCCCATAACACAATATCTTCACCAATGTTAATACGTTGCTGACCTTTGGTAATTGCCGGTTCGTTGCCGGTTTTAGCAATCAAACGCTCGGCTAAAATATTAATCAATGTTGATTTGCCGACATTGGGAATCCCCATAATCAGTACTTGCGTGCGTTTATTAGCTGCCGACACGTTCGGGTGCATTTTGTGGCATAAGTCGATAAGTTGACGTATTTTTTCAGGGTGATCGCTGCTCACCGCTAAGGTTTTTATGCCTTGCTCTTGTTCTAAATAAGTTTGCCATTGCGCGGTTATTTCGGTATCCGCTAAATCGCTTTTGGTGAATACTTTAATGCAGGGCTTATTGCCACGCAATTCGGCCAATAAAGGGTTTTGGCTACTAAACGGAATACGCGCATCAATCACTTCAATGATGATATCAACGTTCGGCAGCATTTCTTTCATTTCTTTGCCTGCTTTGCACATGTGCCCAGGATACCACTGAATTTGCATAGGTTTTTGTGTGTATTTTAGCTAGGGTAGGGGGTCAATTTTTTACGATTGAAATGATAAGTTAGTGGTTAGTATGCCGTATGTTGCTACACAACGGTCAATGAATCTTCTTATTGTCGCGTTATTTCACACCATCATACAACGGACGCATGCGAGTATGTTTGTTATTAATGGATCTATTATCAATGCGCCGCAAAGCAGTTGCTTTTATTTGTTGCGTAACAGCAAAAGCCTAGGCAGGCTGTAAATATCAGACTAATATCGTATGTAAATTTTCTTAAATAATACGATGTTATAATACGGAAATGTATTATGATTTTGATTGATAGCGTTTTATATATAAATGCGACAGAGAATTTTTGTTAGCAATTAACTTTCTACTTGAATTTCATTCAGCTTGCGTTCATACTATTGTTGTATTTTAACACAATCTGTTGCTTATTTGTATAAACGCAACAGGCGCACTTAATCCGCAAAAATACACTGCTGACGGATTGGTTTTTTAAAATGCTATTACGCAAGTAGCAAATAAACGGAAGAGGCATCATGAAACAAAGACAAACCTTACAATTAGTAACCCTGGCTTTGTGCGCTTTTACGGCTCACGCTGATGAAGTTTTATTAAAAAATGGTGACAAAATCACCGGCGAAGTCCTGAGTAAATCAGGATCAGTGTTGGAAATGAAAACCGATTACGCTGAAAAAGTGGTTATTAAATGGGATGCTGTTGAAACGTTAAATTCAAGCAAGCCTATGCTGGTTACCCTTAAAAATAAACAAGAGTTTACTGGCTTAGCGGGTAATAGCGAAAATAACAGCATGACGTTAAAAACAGATGGTGTTTATCAATCGCAGCCGATTCCACTGACTGAAATCAAAGAAATCAATAAAAAATTCTTCAGTGGTATGGCGAATGTCGGTGGTGGGCTTTCTGCGGGTAACACCACGCGCCAATCGTATCATGGTGATGCAACAGTTACGGTACGTGGTCGTGATGATCGGGTCGTTTTGGGTGGATTGTATAATTACGCCGACAATGAAGACCAGGTGACCAAAAAGAATTCTTTAAATGCACGTAATTGGCAGGTGTTTGGTAACTACGCACATTTCTTTAGTGATAAATGGTACGGTTATGCTAATGCCTTGCTGACTAACGATCGCTTACAAGATATAAAATTGCGTTCGGCCTTCGGTGTGGGCGCGGGTTATCAATTTTTCACATCAGATGATCTTAACTTATCATTAGAAGCGGGTCCTGCTTATGTGAATGTTGATTTTTATGATCAAAGTCTGGTTTGCACACAAATACCTAAAAGCCTGTGCGCTTTAAAAGATCAAAGTGGCATAGCCGGACGTTGGGCAGTTAACTATGACCAATTTGTGTTTAACCGTGCAGTACAATTATTCCATAACCATGAAGGCCTGGTGGATGGTTCATTGTTTGTACGTAGTCGCACGGGTTTCCGTGTGCCGATTTGGAATGGCATACAATTTACTAACGAAGTACAGGTGGATTACTTCAGTAAACCTGCCCCAGGTCGTGAATCAGTTGATACACGCTACTTGTTTAGTGTGGGTTACGGCTGGTAATTTACATACTAATTCTGTTGGGTGTTGCAAAGACCTACAGCGTTTTCACAGTTCAATAGTTACAGCGTAACCGTTCGCACTGAGCTTGTCGAAGTGTGCCGTTCATGCTTCGACAAGCTCAGCACGAACGGTGGCTGTAACTGTCCTAAGTTGAAAACGTTGTACGAGGTTTTAAGAAACTTGTAGGTCTTGTATTTGTCAAAAATATACCCGACCTATCAAGATTGACTGCGTGCTATGCCCAGTTAATTAGTTGTCCTGTTAAATAATCATCAGTTAGCTGTGTTAATTTTACGCTGGCTAACTGATTTTCTAATGTATCAGCGCTCTTTATGACCGCCGCCACTCGAAGATAATTAGGCGTATAACCAAATACGCGCTTTTGATTTTCGTCGCAAACTTCGCTGTAGCCTTCCCACAACACCGAAAATTCCTGGCCAATATTATTTTGGTAGAAGGCCTGTTTTAAGGTGTTGGCTATTTCATGCAACTGTTGGCTACGTTGCTTTTTGGTCTGGCTGTCCACTTGATTGGGCAAGGTGGCCGCTTTAGTGCCGTTGCGAATGGAATAGGTAAAGATATGAATATGGCCAAAGCCAATGTGCTGAATAAAATCGACACTTTGCTGCCATTCTTCTTCGGTTTCGCCAGGAAAACCGACGATAATATCGGTGGTGATATTAAAATGTGGAATGCGCTGACGTAATTGCTGCACGATGTCGGCAAATTCTGCGGTTTTACAGCGCCGTGCCATTCTGCGCAGTACCGAATCCGCACCGCTTTGCAGTGGCAAATGCAAATGTGGCATTAAGCGTGGGTTGTTAAACAGTTCAAAAAACTCGGCGGTAAATTCCCACGGTTCAAGTGATCCTAAACGCAGTCTTGGAATGTGGGTGCGTTGTAAAATAGCCTTAATTAAATCACACAGTGTATAGCCCAAATCGCTACCATAGCCGCCTAAGTGTACGCCGGTAAGAATAATTTCATTGATACCCTGTGCGTGTAGCGTGTTAATGTCTGCAATAACGAGATCAATCGACCGACTGATTTCTTCGCCACGGGCAATGGTAACAATGCAAAACGTGCAGCGGTAACGACAACCGTCTTGCACTTTAACAAATGCGCGTTGCCTGCCACGGGTAAATAAAGACGATTCTCCGGGATCTGATGACATTTCTGGCATGGTTTCCATGCTCAGTTCGGTTAAGGAACGCTCGACTAATTGAGCTTTATCGGCATTACGCACCACCATGTCCACGCCCATAATGGCAGCGGCCTCCGCTTCATCTAAGGTAGCATAACAGCCACTGATCACCAGTTTGGCCTTGGGATTGTCGCGGTGAACACGGCGTATTAAATTGCGCGATTTTCGCGCTGCATCATGGGTAACCGCGCAAGAATTAATAACGATAAGATCGGCTGCTTGTGCTTGTTGGGTAATGTGATGACCCGATTTTTGAAAGTCGTGTGCCCAGGTTTCCAATTCAGCTTCATTCAGGCGACAGCCGAGCGTTTTAAGGTGTACTAACATGAATGGTATGAAAAATCCGCATGCAAAAAGAGTCGCTATTATAGCACTTGCCAAGCTTTGGTGACTTGGCAATGCTGTGGATTTGAATGGAGTTGCTGCACGGAGAGGAAAAGCCAGCTATTGCGTGTTAAATTTAACTGTATGGCGCTTGTTACTGAAAGAGGAAAAGGCCGTAGGGCTGGTACGGCCTTTAATTGTGATAAACGTCAACCTAAGGAGTCCGCCAAAGAAACTATCTACCACGACTTAATTATGGCACACATTAAAAATTAGTATTGTGAACTAAGTCACAAAAATCAAATTTGGTTAGCTAATTTTTTGGCATAGCCGATATACGTTCTGGGCGACAAGGTCAATAAATCGGTTTTAGCGGCCACTGGAATGTCCAGATCGTTAATAAACACACGCATTTGCTCGGGTGTTAGTTTTTCGCCACGGGTTAAATCTTTCAATTTTTCATAGGGTTTTTCAATGCCGTAACGACGCATCACGGTTTGTATCGGCTCAGCTAACACTTCCCAGTTACGATCCAGATCTGCTTCGATAGCCTCAACATTAAGCTGTAATTTGGATATGCCTTTTAAACTGGCCTGAATAGCAATGCTGGTATGTGCAATACCCACGCCGATGTTACGCAATACGGTGGAGTCAGTTAAATCGCGTTGCCATCGTGATACCGGCAATTTTTCTGCTAAAAAACCAAACAGGGCATTGGCCAGGCCTAGATTGCCTTCAGAGTTTTCAAAATCGATCGGATTGACTTTGTGCGGCATGGTGGATGAGCCCACTTCACCGGCAACCGTACGTTGCTTAAAATATCCCAAGCTGATATAGCCCCACACATCACGGTCAAAATCCAGCAAGATGGTGTTAAAACGCGATAAAGCATGGAAATATTCAGCAATATAATCGTGCGGTTCAATTTGAATGGTGTAAGGGTTGAAGGTTAAACCCAATGATTCCACAAAATTTTTGGCAAAGGCTTCCCAATCAACATCAGGATAAGCTACGCTGTGCGCGTTGTAATTGCCGACTGCACCGTTGATTTTACCCAGCAGCTCTACCGAGTGCAGTTGTGCATATTGGCGTTGCATCCGCGCTGCCACGTTAGCAAATTCTTTACCAACGGTTGTGGGTGTGGCAGATTGGCCATGCGTGCGCGATAACATCGGTTGATCGGCGGTTTCCAGTGCGATTTTTTTAATCGCATCAATACAGGCGCTGATTTGTGTGGCAATCACCTCACGGCCTTCTTTTAGCATTAAGGCGTAAGATAGGTTATTAATATCTTCTGAGGTGCAGGCGAAATGAATGAATTCATTCACTTGCTCCAGTTCCGCGTTACCGGCGATTTTTTCCTTTAAAAAATACTCCATGGCTTTTACATCGTGATTGGTGGTTTTTTCAATGTCTTTTACGCGCTGTGCTTCGGCTTCTGAAAAATCTGTCACGATAGTGTCAAGCAGTTGATTAGCCGTCTCGCTGAAGGCTTTAACTTCGGTAATTAACGTGTGTTTGGCCAAGGCTTGTAGCCAGCGTACTTCAACGGTAACACGTAATCGAATTAGGCCGTATTCGCTGAAAATAGGTTGCAAATCGGCCACTTTACTGGCGTAGCGGCCATCAATCGGTGAAATAGCGGTTAAGGCAAAATGGGTCATGAAGGTATCCAGTTATTTATGTGTTGATTGATATTGATACAGCGTTTTCAACTTAGGGCAGTTACAGCCACCGTTCGTGCTGAGCTTGTCGAAGCATGAACGGCACACTTCGACAAGCTCAGTACGAACGGTTACGCTGTAACTATTGAACTGTGAAAACGCTGTAGTGCCCCGCAGAATAGACACTTTGATGCGTAATGGTGGGCAAAAAATTTGATAGTCATGTACTAAGCCGGTTATTGATTTGTTTTTGATTCAATAATGCCGCCACCTAAACATAGCTCGCCATCATAAAACACCACGGATTGTCCTGGTGTAATTGCTCGTTGTGGCTCATCAAAAACGCAGCGCACCCGATCATTCGACAATGGCGTAACAGTGCAGGCTTGATCGGCTTGGCGATAACGAGTTTTTGCGTAGCAGCGCAGCACCTCTGTGAGTGGCTGATTATTGCACCAGTCCAGTTGATTGGCTTCCAAAGTATTATGCAGCAGTAACGGATGGTTATGGCCTTGGCCGACGATTAAGCGATTAGTGGTCAAGTCTTTATTCAGTACATACCACGGCTCATCGGGTGCATCTTTAACGCCGCCGATCCCTAAACCTTGGCGCTGGCCAAAGGTGTAATACATCAGGCCATGATGCTGGCCAATAAGCTGTCCGTCGGGGCTGCGCATTTCGCCAGGCTGGGTGGGTAAATAGCGTTGTAAAAACTCGGTAAATTTGCGCTCGCCAATAAAACAAATACCGGTACTGTCTTTTTTCTTATGATTATCAAAACCCGCTTTTGTCGCCAAGGCGCGAATTTCTGGTTTGTGCAAATGGCCAATCGGAAACAGTGTGCGTGATAGCTGCTTTTGCGCCATCGTGTACAAAAAATAGCTTTGTTCTTTATTGGGATCTAAGCCTTTGAGTAAAAAGTATTTGCCATTTTCTTCAGCGACACGGGCATAGTGGCCAGTGGCGATGAATTCTGCGGCTAAATCTTCAGTCGCGTAGTTTAAAAACGCTTTAAATTTAACGTGTTTATTACAGAGAATATCGGGATTTGGCGTGCGCCCGGCTTTAAATTCTGATAAAAATACCTCAAAGACTTCATCCCAGTATTCGCTGGCAAAATTAACCGTTTTTAGTGTTATGCCGAGTTTGTCGCAGACTTGCTGTGCATCGGCCAGATCTTGCATGGCGGTGCAGTATTCAGTGCCATCGTCTTCTTCCCAGTTTTTCATGAACAAGCCGGTAACATCATGGCCTTGTTCTAATAATAACAGGGCGGTGACAGAAGAATCCACGCCACCGGACATGCCGACTATAATGTTTTTACGCATGGTGATTATTGAGTAATGATTTCAGCATACTGAGTGGAAAGCGTTGGCCGTTCAGGTATTCATCCATACATGACAGCACTAGGGGGCTGCGACAGCGTGATTGCTGGGTAAAAATTTCATCACGGGTTAACCAATGGGTGGCGATAATGCCATCATCCAGAGCTTGCAAGGGATTGTGGCTGTGGCATTGGCCAGAAAAGCAAAAACGCATGTAGGTGGGGGAGTTAGGATTAAGTCGCCACAGTTGCACGGAAATAATCGCCTCTGGTTCAAAATGCCAGGCGGTTTCTTCGTTAACTTCGCGCTTAACAGCGGCAAGCAAGTCTTCGTGTTCTTCTAGATGGCCGGCGGGTTGATTAAATTGCAGGCCGCTGGAAGTTTCTTCTTCAACAAAAAGAAAACGATCACCGCGTTGGATGATGGCGGCGACAGTGACGTGTGGTTTCCAAACCATTCAGGTGTTCCGAGTGAATAAAAAGGCTATTCTACTGGATTTAACGGTATTATGGCTGCAAAGATTTAACAGATGATCTGTTTCATAAAACAGTCACTTGTCTACTTTATAACAATGCGCATCACTGCCCGCTTGCAGGATGCAACTGGGTGAGCGGTTAATTTTCTTATGCACAAGGCCTTGAAATATTCTTACATTAGCATTATGTTAAGGCCTAGAATACTATTTTACAGGGAATTATGTCCGATTTTGATCCATACAGAGACGACGATAACGATTTGTCGATTCAGCTGGCTGAGCCTAAGCTCAAAAAGCCGCCGTTGTTTAAAGTCATTTTGTTAAATGATGATTTTACGCCGATGGATTTTGTCATTGAAATCTTAATGCAGTTTTTTGCTATGCCCAAAGAAAAGGCGACGCAAGTGATGTTACAAGTCCATACACAAGGCGTGGGAGTGTGCGGTACGTATTCCAAAGATGTTGCAGAAACCAAGGTTTATATCGTCAATGAGTATTCAAGACAGCATCAGCATCCCTTGCTGTGCTCAATGGAAGAACTGTAGTCGGAGAGTGTATGTTAAGTAAAGAGCTGGAAGTTACCCTGAATATGGCCTTTAAAAAAGCCTACGATCAGCGCCACGAGTTTATTACCGTTGAGCATCTGCTGCTGGCATTAACCGATAATGCCTCCGCAGAAGTCATTATGAAAGCCTGTGGCTGCAATCTTAAAGTGTTACGCATGCAGTTGGAGCAATTTATTGATGAAACCATTTCCCTGATACCCGATGGCATACACCGTGAAACCCAGCCTACTCTGGGTTTTCAGCGTGTGTTACAGCGTGCGGTTTTTCATGTGCAAGCATCTGATAAAAAAGAAGTGTCGGGCGCTAATTTATTTGTGGCATTGTTTAGCGAGCAAGATTCGCATGCGGTGTATTTATTAAATAAACAAGATGTTTCCAGGCTGGACGTGGTGAATTATGTCGCACACGGCATATCCAAAAACGAACAGGATCAGTCATCCGCACCTGAGCAAGCTGCCAAAATGAACCCTAATGACCCAGAAGCGTCCAGTACTCCTTTGGAAAAATACGCCACTAATCTTAATGACGAAGCCTTAAAAGGTAAGATTGATCCGCTCATTGGCCGCGAGGCCGAAGTGGAGCGCACCATACAAATCTTATGTCGCAGGCGTAAAAACAACCCGTTATTGGTGGGTGAGGCCGGTGTCGGCAAAACCGCCATTGCCGAAGGTTTAGCCAAGCGCATTGTGGAAGAAAGTGTGCCCGAAATTTTGCGTAGCAGCGTGATTTATGCGCTGGATTTGGGTGCCTTGGTGGCCGGTACCAAATACCGGGGCGATTTTGAAAAGCGCTTGAAAGATTTGGTGAATCAGCTAAAAAATGAACCGGATTCAATTTTATTTATCGACGAAATCCATACTATTATTGGTGCAGGTTCGGCCTCTGGTGGTGTCATGGATGCGTCCAATTTAATTAAACCCATTCTGGCCTCAGGTCAGTTGCGCTGTATCGGTTCTACGACCTATCAAGAATATCGCGGTATTTTCGAGAAAGACCATGCGTTAGTACGTCGCTTCCAAAAAGTGGACGTGCTTGAGCCTTCTGTGGAAGAAACCATCCTTATTTTAAAAGGCCTTAAATCGCGCTTTGAAGAGCATCATGATGTGAAATACTCGCCAGAAGCCTTGCGGGTTGCGGCAGAATTATCCGATCGCTATATTACCGACCGGCATTTGCCTGATAAAGCCATTGATGTAATTGATGAAGCCGGTGCAAGACAGCGCATGAAACTGGTGTCTGAGCGTGTGCCGGTGATTGATGTGACCGAGATTGAAGA
The DNA here is from genome assembly GCF_900163755.1 of Crenothrix polyspora. Lineage (GTDB taxonomy): Bacteria > Pseudomonadota > Gammaproteobacteria > Methylococcales > Methylomonadaceae > Crenothrix > Crenothrix polyspora. Next base: position 55,698 of record NZ_FUKI01000105.1, read on the forward strand.
TATTGTTTCCAAAATGGCCAGAGTACCGGCTAAATCGGTGTCGTCGAATGAAGTGGATAAGCTGGGTAATCTGGACAAAAATCTCAAGATGTTGGTGTTTGGTCAAGACGAGGCTATTTCTGCGTTAACGTCAGCTATCAAGCTGTCGCGAGCGGGTTTGCGGGAAGCCCAAAAAACCATCGGCGCATTTTTGTTTGCAGGCCCTACCGGTGTCGGTAAAACCGAAGTAACGCGACAATTGGCTAAGGTGCTGGGCGTAGAGTTAATTCGTTTTGATATGTCTGAATACATGGAACGGCATACGGTATCACGGTTAATTGGCGCACCACCAGGTTACGTGGGCTTTGATCAAGGCGGGTTATTGACCGAGCAAGTCAATAAGCATCCGTATGCGGTGTTGCTGTTGGATGAAATAGAAAAAGCTCACCCTGATGTGTTTAATTTATTATTGCAAGTGATGGATCACGGCACGCTAACCGATACCAATGGCCGCAAGGCGGATTTCCGTAATATCATCATGGTAATGACTACCAACGCAGGGGCGGCAGAAGGCAGTCGTGCTTCCATTGGTTTTACCCAGCAAGACCATGTGACGGATAGCTTGAAAGTCATCGAAAGAACTTTTTCACCGGAGTTTCGTAACCGTTTGGATACGATTATTCAGTTCAAACCGCTGGATATTGCCATTGTGGGCTCTGTGGTCGACAAGTTTATCTTTGAGCTGGAAGCGTTGCTGGCCGATAAAAACGTCACCCTCAGCCTAGATACCGATGCCCGTTTGTGGCTGGCCGAGCACGGGTGTAGTCCAGAAATGGGGGCAAGACCGATGGCAAGATTGATCCAGGAAAAAATCAAAAAGCCACTGGCGAACGATTTGCTGTTCGGTAAATTAGTGCGCGGCGGTAATGTGCGTATCTATGTAGAAAACAATGAGCTCAGCTTGGATATAGAAAATAATGAATTAATTGTTTCTGAAAACGGTTAATCGGTTAACGCATGCGGAACGAGATGCGCCCCTTGGACAGATCATAAGGGGTCATTTCTACTTTAACGCTGTCGCCGGTTAAGATGCGGATGTAATGTTTGCGCATTTTGCCGGAAATATGTGCGGTAACAATGTGACCGTTTTCCAACTGTACGCGAAACATTGTATTAGGTAAGGTATCAATAACCTTGCCTTCCATTTCAATTTGATCTTCTTTAGCCATGTGTATTCTCTTTAAGTGATTTAGACTCGCCCATTGTACCATAAGGTTGTTATTAACTATAGAAGTGTGTGGCGCAATTAATAATTCAGAACGTAGCAGAATCAAGCATAAATCAATCGATTGCATTTATTTAACTTAAAACGGCACAAAAATTGGTAATACTGAAATAAGTTAGGCTACCGGTTATTTGCTAACCCAGTATTGACAATTATTGAATCTTGTTGGAGTTGAGAAAAACATTTAACTCAAGCTGTATTCCAATAGTATTTATTCGTCACACAACACAAGAGGGCAGTTCAATGGAAAAGCAATTATCTTATTCAATGGCCATATTAGGATTGTTGCTCGCCTTGGGCATGTCTGGCGCAGCATTTATTTTGGGTGTACAGGCTAAAAAAGCCGTGTCTGCGCAACAATCGGTATCGGTAAAAGGCTTAGCAGAAAAAGCTGTGCAAGCGGATAATGCTGAATGGACAGTAACCGTGTCGGTAAGCGCTGAGAATTTTGCCCAGGCACTGGCTAATTTACGTCAGGAACGTCCTGGCCTGGATATGTTTTTGGTTAAGCACGGTTTGGATAAAACCAGTTGGCAAGAAGGCGCTGAAGCAGTTACGCCGCACATGATTGATGTGCCGTTAGCCAATGGGGGCACGCGTTCGGAACAAAGAGGCTATGATGCCAGCCAAAGCATTGTGGTAACGACTAAAGATTTAATTAAAGTAACTGCCGCCAATAAAGACATTTTGAGCGTACAGGCGACTGGAAAGCCTTTTACTGCCGGTGCGCCGCTGTATTTGGTCAGTAACCTGGAAGACGTTAAAATGTCACTGATCGGTGCTGCCACTGAAAATGCCCGTAATCGCGCTAAAGAATTTGTTAAGCATGACGGTGTAAATGTGGGTGTAATGCGTTCCGCATCACAAGGTGCGTTTTATATATTGCCACCAGGAGGTACGTCGGATGGCGATGATTACGGTGGTACGTATGATAAAACCACTATCAATAAAACTGCCAAGGTGGTTGTTACTATCGTCTATAACATCGAACAATAGTGTTTTTGGCAAGTGGTGAAAAACATCCTATCTATTTTTAAACCTAAAGGCTGGTGTCTAACGTATGCTTAAAACTTTAAGAGAGCCCACACAATGACTTTACCGATTCAAGATTATGCCTTACTCGACGATGAAGAGTGCGATGCCCGCATCCGTGCTGCTAAAACTAAGTTGGGTAAGCGCTGTGTAATACTGGGTCATCATTATCAACGTGATGAAGTGTTTAAACATGCTGATTTTGTTGGAGATTCTCTGCAATTATCACGCGATGCTGCTAAAGCAGATGCTGAATACATCGTGTTTTGCGGTGTGCATTTTATGGCGGAAGTGGCCGATATTTTGTCGAGGCCAGAACAAATTGCCATATTGCCCGATTTGGCGGCAGGGTGTTCGATGGCCGATATGGCCAATGTGATCAAAGTGCAAAAATGCTGGGATGAGTTGTCGCAAGTGCTGGATGCTGACAATACCATTACGCCGGTTACTTATATTAATTCTGCGGCCGATTTAAAAGCATTTTGCGGTAAACACAATGGTATTGTTTGTACGTCGTCTAATGCCGAAAAAATACTGAACTGGAGCTTTGCCCAACGCGAAAAAGTGTTGTTTTTTCCCGACCAGCATTTAGGCCGTAATACCGGCCATCGCATGGGCATTCCGTTGGAACAAATGGTTAGTTGGGATTTTACTAAGCCTATGGGTGGCTTAACTGAGCAACAGATTCGTGATGCCAAGATCATCCTGTGGAATGGGTATTGTTCGGTACATCAGGCATTTAAAGCGGAGCAAATTGATAATTTTTTAGCCAAATACCCAGAAACCAAAGTAATAGCGCATCCAGAAGCGCCGTTTGAAGTTTGTCAAAAAGCGGATTTTATTGGCTCAACCACCTATATCTTAAAGACTGTGCGTGAGGCAGAGCCCAATACACGCTGGCTGGTGGCGACGGAATTAAATCTGGTTAACCGCTTGCATGAAGAATGTAAGGTAGACGGCAAGAACGTACATTTTATGTCACCAACATTGTGCATGTGTTCCACCATGTTCAGAACTGATCCGCAGCATTTGGCGTGGGTGATGGAAAATTTAGCGGCGGGTTATGTGATTAATCAAATTTCTGTGCCGCCAGAAGAAGCTAAGTTGGCTAAAAAAACCTTGGATAATATGCTGATGGTCAGTTAATGTTCATTAAAATTGCCAGAGCTACATAATTGGCAATTCTCTAAAACGCTCTGTGCAAAAAGCCTTGGTGGATATATCTACCGAGGCTTTTTTCGTTAACGCCACCTAAAAAACCACTGCCTTAATAGCGTGATGTTTTAGGATTCCAGATTTGCACAAGACTCAATATTGCCAACGCTAAAAAAGCCAGTAACGTCCACTCTGGAATACTAAAGCCTAACAAAGTCCAATCTATTTTGGCGCACTCTCCCGTGCCATTTAACATGAGTTTTAAGGTATTAGAGATTGGAAAGTTTTGAAAAACAAATTCTAAGCCGGGGCTACATTCGGGGACTTTATCGGGCGGTAAATGTTGTAACCAAATATGTCGCGCTGAAATACTTGCGCCGCATAACGCGATAATTGCGCCTAAAATTGCATAAACGGTGATGCCGGTTTGTTTGGGATTGTGTATTGCCGCAACCAAAAAACTTATGCCGGTTAAAAAAATAGCAATACGTTGTGAAATACACAGCGGACAAGGCTCCAGCTTTTCTGCAAATTGTAAGTATGCACCTGCCATTAATAAACAACAGCAGCTTAAAAAGCCCATAAAAAAGCATCCTCTTGGATTAAAAGGTATTAAATTTAACATTTTTGGATCTCTGGGAATGTAATGATCACAGTCGTGATAGATAAACAAACGTTATCTGAAGAATTATATGTGTGGGCTGAGTGTGTTAGCGACACAAGAAACGTCAGATTATACTGTGCGATTATTGTTAGCGGTATTAAAATAATTCAATAATGCTCGATGATGTATTTACAGCGCGGCGTAAGTTTTTGGGCTCTAACTGGGTGAAAAATTTTCAAGGTCTCGCATCGGAATCCTTAACTGATGTTACGCAGGCAAACGAAGAATCAATGACTTACAAAGCAAAAAATAACTGTAAGTTATTGATAGTTCGTAGTCGGTGCGTAACATCAGATCCTTAATAAAAAGAGTCACCCACTTAAGGCGGGACAGTTTCAGCTTAAGCCGTTCGTGGTGAGCCTGTCGAACCATGATTGGCTTAACCGTCCACCTTTCGACAGGCTCAGGACGAACGGTTAAGCCTTACACCGTGCCTCGCTTAAGTAGGTAGTCATAAAAAGGATTCCGACTAAGCGATGTTTTACTTAGCTGTAACCTGTACATCAATGCGTCGGTTTTGTTGTCTACCTTCCGCGCTATCATTGCTGGCAACAGGATGATCACTGCCATAACCTTCACCTACTAAACGGGCTTTATTAATACCCGCTTTAATTAATGCATGGGTAATAGTGCTGGCACGATCAGAAGAAAGTTTTTTATTGGATTTGGCATTACCGGTGTTATCAGTATAGCCGCCAATTTTTATTTTAACCGCTGGAAAAGCTTTGAGAATTTCGGTAATGTTGGTCATTTGTACGTTAGATTCTGGTTTTAACGTCGCCTTGCTGGTGTCAAAAGTAAGACCGTCCATTGTAAACCATTTATCTTTGTCTATTTTTGTACTTTTATCATTAATAAAAGCAAATAATTTGCTTTCCATGCTATTTGCAGGAGCTTTTAGCTCAAAACCAGAGGATAGTTTTTGCTCAAAGCCACTGGCCACATTATCAGGTGTTGCTATAACCGGTGGTGTTACTGCCGTCACGGGTGGTGTAACAGCGGTCGCAACCGGTTCTACTGCCGCTACAGGTGCAGGTGTTGTATCTGTGCTAGGGGCAGAAATTGCCACAGGTGGCTCTGTAGCAACCGTTTTATTAAGATTTTTCCATATTCCCCAGCCTAATGCAAAAATAGATCCTAAGATGAGCCAAGGTAAAAATTTACCGAAAATACCCTCGTCTTCATCTTCTTGAATAGGTGCAGGTGGCGGTATTATTTTGCGTTCTCTAATAATGGGAGCTAAGTAAGGCTCTACTCTACTTTCTTCCTGAGCAGGCGTAGTGTGTGCCTTATGTTGAATATTTTCATTAACAGTACGTACGGTAGATGATTCTGTTGTGCTATGTAACGAGGCGGCGGTAGCAGCACTTACGCCAAAAATACCTGCTAATCCACCTGGAATAAGATTTTTTAAAAAGCCTCCTTGCTCACCTAAAAGAGAGACTAAACCCGCTGGGCTGGTAATTTGTTGTGATTTTAGTGCCTTGCCTATAATAGCAAAAACAACTGGCATCAATAAGCCTAATAAAGAACTAGAAGCTGTTTTACTAATGCCGCTAGCATTAGCAACCACATTGGCAATGTCTTTTGATTGATTGCCAAATATCGAGTTTAAAAGCCCCGACCCTGCATTCATGAGCTTTGTGGTAACATCGCCCCCCAATAGTTCGGCACCCAAATTACTCAGTAAGCTGCTATCTTGATTTTGAGTTAATAAATTATAAAGAATGCCCGCGCCTTGAGAATCTGAGCTTTTATGTATTAACCCTGAGAGCAGTGAAGGGAGCGCACTACCTAATGCTGAGCCGGTATTTTTAGGTGATTCGCCAATAAAGTTGGATATTTTTGAGACTACATCCTCGGTTAAGTGGGCATTTAATAGTTCTAGTAAATTTGTGGACATGCAATATCTCCTCATTAGTCTTTTGTATGACACAGTTTAGCGTGGTGTCGAGGGGGTAATTTAACAACATATTGCTGCTTTGTTAATGAAAAATGTTCCCTATATGTGTTAAATATAGCATAGGGAACAGAGTGCGATTGTCGACTTTGAGGCTGCGAATGTCAACAATAACTCGTGGTAATCCTATAATCAATAAAGTAAAACCGCTGTTTTTAAGATAGCTCAAGTGTGTTAAATTAGCTAAAAAATGAATATTAACAAAGGCTAGTGCGTATCATTTTGGTTGCTATTTAAAGCGCGTTATCCTTGACAAAAACACGAACCCTGCTAGCAATAAATTTGTGTGTTTTGTACTCAATAGTCTGGTTTAGGTTATCTAGCGCCGTAGTTGATGGTATTTTAAGCGGTATTTTTTAAGCAGGATGCGTTGTAATGTAACGGTGAGAATTAGGTTATTGCCAAGCCAGCCTACTCTATACAGCGTTTTCACAGTTCAATAGTTACAGCGTAACCGTTCGCACTGAGCTTGTCGAAGTGTGCCGTTCATGCTTCGACAAGCTCAGCA
>NZ_FUKI01000044.1 GCF_900163755.1 Crenothrix polyspora
AGCAAGTTCATGCTTCGACAGGCTCAGCACGAACGGTGGTGGCGTTTAAGTTGTTCAAGTTATTTCATGCACGTTCCTAAGCCGTTCGTGGTGAGCTGGGTGTGATTAAAAGTGCGGGGGCTTGAAAATATTGGGGTGGCGTTATGATTATTTGGCATTAATGAGCCAATTTGGAGTTTGAAAGTATCAAAAAAATACTAAAAACACCCCTAAAACCGACTGAATCTCTGAGAAATAAAATATCCCCCCGCACTTTTAATCACACCCTGGTGAGCTTGTCGAACCATGATCGGATTAACCGCCCACCCTTCGACAAGCTCAGGACAAACGGTTAATCCTTGTACTGTGTCCTGTCTTATGTAGGTAGCCGTAATAAACATAATTAAACTATGTTATATGCCATATTGCATTGTGTTATATGCCACTTTTATTGTAAATATCATTTAAATACAAAATGTTATGTTTTTAGTAAAGTGAGGCATATAACGTATTTTTTCATAAAATAGCTAATAGTTTTTTGAGTTTTTGAGTTTTTGAGTTTTTGAGTTTTTGAGTTTTTGAGTTTTTGAGTTTTTGAGTTTTTGAGTTTTTGAGTTTTTTAAGTGTAATCAAATAGTTGCCCTTATAAAAACCATTTTAATGAAGCCAATTATTTGGCATTAAAAATGCTTAATAATATTTTTTAATACAATATAAAGGACAGTAAATATGAAATTACACCATCAATTGATTGGTACATTGGTTTTAACAATGGCAATAGCCTCTGGTACGCAGGCAGCTACCAAGCTTAATGGCTTTGTCTCGTTTACCCCTGGTGTGTCCAGCGTCTTTAAAGTTCAAAATACCTCATGGCGCGACCCGTTATTTGGCAATATGGGCTGGGCGCACAAATCATCTTGGGGTTCGTTTTCTGTAAGCACTCCTAAAATAATCTCTATTGAAGCATCTACTAAGGTGCCCGGTTTCCATCCCGCTATTACAGTATGGTATCGCGGCCCTGCTGATACCGCTCCAGATATTTACATACCTGACCATGCTTACCCACAAAATTCCAATTTTGTCGAGTTAGGTGCAAAAGATCCGAACACCAATCTGGTTGTCGGTGATATTTCAATGCAGGTGGTTCGATGGGGCTATGATCAAGACGGCCACACCCAAAGACCGCCGTTTATGAGCGGATTAACAGACAGAGTAGCCGGTAAAGTGAGGTTAGCTTTCGTCGCTCAGAAAAAAGGTACTTACCAGTTTGTAGTGGGGGGATTTAATCCAAACGGTGGCATTTCCAGTACTAAACAAGATGTCACGGTGACGGTGAAATAATACATTAACATCGCCAAATTTATTTACTATTCAGCAAAAAAATACTATGACATTACGCTATAAGACATTACTTAAAAAGACACTATTTATTTGTATAGGTTTAGCTGCTTTAACAGCACAAGCAGCAACCAAACCGAGCAGAATTGCCAGTTTTGGCGCGGGTGGCAGCAATACTTTCAGCGTTAAAAGCACCTCGTGGCGTGACCCAGCCTTTGGCAACATGGGATGGACACATAATTCTGATTGGGGATCGTTTACTGCCTCAGCAGGCAAAAGTAAAACCATTACACTGACATCTACCGTAGCCGGTTTTCATCCGGGTGTTACCGTGTGGTACAGAGGTACAGATGACACCGCGCCTGATAATTATGTCGTCGATCATTTTTACCCACAAGGCGGTAATTTTGTTGAATTTGGCGCAAAGGATGAAACCAGCGGCATTGGCATTGGCAATATTTCCATGCAGATTGTCAGTTTTGGTTATGATCAAGATGGCCATACACTCAAACCTGGCTTAAATGGTTTAACAGATCGTATTTCAGGTAAAATGACGCTAACCTTTAAAACCGCTAAAGCGGGTAACTATATTTTTGTAGTCGGTGGCTTTAATCCCTCCGCTAAAGTGAGTAAAACTGCCAAGCATACTGTGGCTGTTAATGTGAAATAACAATCAGTACTCAATCAATTTTCATATATCGGGTATATTTTTGTCCGTCTAAGACCTATGAAGTTTTAAAAACCTCGTAGGTCTTAGCAACAAAGTTGACTAACTGCTAAATATAGAATTTGCCTTAAATACGCACTGGGTTGGTATTCAATAATATAATTATTTATCGAATACCGACTTTAGCCATACGCTGGATTGTCTGTTACAGCGTTTTCAACTTAGGACAGTTACAGCCACCGTTCGTGCTGAGCTTGTCGAAGCACGAACGGCACACTTCGACAAGCTCAGTGCGAACGGTTACGCTGTAACTATTGAACTGTGAAAACGCTGTATTTATTTGATTGCGTATTAATGTTTGTCATGTGGCGCGCGGTTAATGTAAAAATACATTTTAAAACAACGGTAGTTGGATCATCATTTTTAATACACCATAGGAAAATTAAATGAGCGTAAAGTGCAAACAGATTGTTAATATACTAACAGCGGCAGTAATCGGATTTTCTGTACAAACAGTAATGGCGGCAACCAAACCCACCAAAATAGCTGAATTCACACCCAGCACACCTAAAAACATTCTTAACATAAAAAGAGCGTCATGGCGCGATCCGCTGTTTGGTAATACAGGGTGGACACACAATTCAGACTGGGGAAAGTTCTCAACAACCAAGAATAAAATTGTAAAAATAACACTGGTTACCAAAGTGCCAGGTCTGCATCCGGGTATTACCGTATGGCAGCGCGGCGCTAAAGATACCGCCCCTGATAGCTATGTGCCCGACCACTTCTATCAACAAAATGCCAGTATTTTTGAGATGGGAGCAAAAGATGAAGCCAATAAAAATATCGGTAATATTTTTATGACACTGGTCGCCCAAGGTTACGATAATGATGGCCACACAGACGGCTACTTAGATGATAATGGTAAAAAAACACGCATCGCGCCTACGGATGTAAAAGGCATAAAAGACAGTGTCTCCGGCAGACTAGTACTCAGTCACTCTTTAAATGTCGAATAACAGCCCCCATAAACAAGTTTCACGTAAG
>NZ_FUKI01000113.1 GCF_900163755.1 Crenothrix polyspora
GTAACCGTTCGCACTGAGCTTGTCGAAGTGTGCCGTTCATGCTTCGACAAGCTCAGCACGAACGGTGGCTGTAACTGTCCTAAGTTGAAAACGCTGTATAAAGTTATTTTTGATATTTTTTTGTGGATAAATAAAATGGTATTTGGGATGTTTTTTGTGCAAACTACTTTAGCTGAAAATCTACTGTAGTCAAATGCCAGGAATTTATACGAGTGATTGATAGCATCCCATAATGGGCGGGTTATCAATTGATTTAGAGAGGCAGTGTACAGCCGAAAGTGAAAAGCTAGGCAAACCTTGTGCGGCTTGCCTAGCGGGGTCTGAATTATCTAGCGTCTTGTGATAAGGTGTTAAATAATTTGGCTATTTGTAAGTTCGGTTACACCACCGACAAGATCTACCACAATTAAGCTATTGGTATTTGAATCAGATTCTATAACCAAAGTGTGGTTTTCTGTGCCAATGGTTAAGTTAAAGCCGAAAGCTCGGTCATACATGTCGGTACTGCCAGAAGTCAGAGCATTGCTTAAGAAGTTATTGATCATAAATTTGCCCGCTTCATTAGCGAGCAAATAGCTATCGACATTAACAGGTACATCACCTTTGTATAGCGTTAAAATGCCGTCTTTGATAGCCATATTATCAAAATGCGCTGTGTCAAAAGGTGTGTTGATTGTCATGTTAGGCACAACACCGGCACCGGGTAGGTCGAGTTTATCGTAGCTATCGAAGCCTTCCACTCTGTCGGAGCTTAAAATAAAATTATCTAATGATATGTCTCCTATGCCGTAGGACATGCTGCTGTCGCCTGCCCCAATAACTACGGTGTCGACGTTGTATTGATCATGGGGTAACTGAGCAGAAGAGGCCAGCTGAGCGGGGGTTAAAATAGCAGAAGAGGCTAGTTGAGCGGGGGTTAAATGATAGGTGTCTTGGCCTTGACCACCGTTTAGGGAATTAGTACCTTCGCCACCGTATAGATGGTCATTGCCTTTGCCGCCGTCGAGATCGTCATTACCGATATCACCGTAAATTTCGTCATTACCCTCTTCGCCATAAAGCTTGTCATTGCCTGAGCCGCCCCACAGTGTATCATCGCCCTTACCGCCCCACAGGCTGTCGTTTTGGTTAGCACCTTTCATCTCATCATCGCCATTGCCGCCCCACATTTGGTCGTTGTCTGAGCCGCCGTTCATGTCGTCATTGCCGTCTTCGCCGTAAAGCTTGTCTTTACCAGAACCGCCGTAAAGCTTGTCGTCGCCATTGCCACCATACAGTGCGTCACTGCCTGCGTTACCCCACGCGGTATCATCACCGTTTCCGCCGCGCCAAAAATCATTTTTATTACTGCCACCGTAGATATCGGCTTCTGATGTTTGTTGTGACTTGTGAGCATGAGTATAAATAACTGATTTAGTTGTTGCCATTGGAATTACCTTTAAAATTATAGTGGAGTTTTAGAAGCTATTAATAAATTTTTAAAGCTGTCGTTAGCTGTTAGTTAATTTAAGCGTGCAGACACTGCGGTATACCATTGTGTAGCAGTGCCTTGTTTTGACCGATGCAGTAGCGGCTTAATATTTTTATGTAAATTTACAGTCTGTTTTTTGATAGTTTTTTGATTTAAAATCAAAAATTGTAAATTTTTTTTTGCAAAAAAATAAAATACAACTCGCCGTCAGGCTATTCAGAAAGCTGCTATTAAAACCGCTCACTTTCGATGTTTTAGTATAGTAGATAGTACAAAAAATATATTTATTATTATTATAAAATTTTAAAATTGTTTAGTTAATACCGCCGTGCTGTCGATAGCGGTAGTGCCATAGGCGTGTTTTTATTTTATACTGGACGAATTACTTACACTAAGGAAGTCTCATGGAAAAACCATACATACTCCACATGCTCACTACCGCTAAAAACCTGAGCCCTTTTGATGTCAATATGGCCTTGGATGCCGGATGGACATCTGCCATCCCCTATATCAATGTTGAACTTGGCGAAATACAAGGCTTGGTGCAAGATGCCATTTTTTCGCGTAGCGCCAAAAGTTTAAAGCGTACCGGTATTTTTATTGGTGGCCGCGATACCAAAGAAGCGATGGACATGCTGAAGGCGGCACAACAGGCAATGGTGCCGCCGTTTGAAGTCTCGGTGTTTGCTGACCCCAGTGGCGCATTTACCACCGCTGCTGGTATGGTGGCAGCGGTTGAACGTGAATTAATGGCAAAATTTAACACCACTTTAGAAGGCAAAGTGATTTTGGCCTTAGGGGGTACAGGGCCTGTTGGCCAAGCGGCGGCTGTTATAGCAGCGCAAGCGGGTGCAAAGGTGAGAATTATTGGCAGGCAATTAGACAAAGCCCAGCGTATCGCCGACATGTGCAGTCATGAATTTGGTGGTGGTAATATTGTAGTGACGGCCGGTGCTGATGCGGACAAAGCCGAGTTTATTAAAACCGCTGATGTGGTGTTTGCAACGGGTGCTGCGGGTATAGAGCTGTTAAGTGCAGAGCTGATTGCTTCTGCCCCGCAATTAAAAGTCGCTGCCGATGTTAACGCCGTACCGCCAGCGGGTATTGCCGGTGTGGATGCGTTTGCTAATGGCACGGCTATTATAGGCTCAGCCAGTGGCGCGGTGGGTATTGGTGCTTTGGCGATTGGTAATGTTAAATACCAGGCACAAAATCGCTTGTTGAAAAAAATGATCGAAAATGACAAGCCGGTATATTTGCATTTTGAACATGCGTTCGCCGTCGCCAGAGACTATATTAGAACTAACAGTTAAGTTAATCGGCTATCCGCTTAATAATGGGCAAAATGTGGGTTGGGTTGAATATTTTTCTCAACCCAACCTTTCCAGGGCATTATAAATGATGGGTTGCCAAACAGCAGGCAGCCCAATCTACTTGAATGTTATTATTCTTGTCCCGCGTTAGTTGGTAGCCAGTTAATCGATTCAGCACACTTTCAATACAGGGAAAAACCAATGGAAAAGCGCAGTATTCTTCACATGATTGACCCCATGCCGCATAACAGCCCGTTTGATGTCAATATGGCGGTGGATGCGGGCTTCGATGTCATCGTACCTTATAATAATGTTAAATTAGACAGTGTGTATGGCTTAACGCAAGATGCTATTTTCTCGCGTGGTCCATCGGGGGTAAAACGTACTGGTATTTTTATAGGTGGCCGGAATTTAGGGCTGGCGATGGATATGCTGGATAGCTGTAAAAAAGCGATGGTACCGCCGTTTGAAGTTTCGGTATTTGCCGATCCTAGTGGTGCATTTACCACAGCCGCTGCATTGGTGGCTTGTGTTGAGAAACAATTGCAACAAAAACACAGTACAGAACTCAAAGGTTGTAATGCAATTGTCTTTGGCGGTACGGGTTCGGTGGGGATTGCTACCGGTGTGATTGCCTCATTAGCCGGTGCAGAAGTGTGGTTGGTGGATCATTTGTCAATTGATACGGCTTTGGACATTGCAACCGAATACAATAAACGTTTTGGTTGCACTCTTAAAGGCACATATGCCAGTTCAGAAGCTGACAAAGCCCGCTTGATTTCTAAATCCGATGTGATTTTTTGTACCGCCAAAGCCGGTATACAAGTAATCGGTGCCAGCGTGTTGGATGAAGCCACCCACCTGAAAGTAGCGGGCGATGTGAATGCCGTACCACCTTTAGGTATAGAAGGTATAAAACGCAGTGACATGGGAGCGCCATTAATTCACGCTATTAATGCGCCAGGTGCAGTGGGTATTGGTGCGTTGGCGGTGGGTAATGTTAAATACCAATTGCAACATGCGTTGTTAAAGCTGATGCTGGCAACCGAGCAACCGGTCTATCTTGATTTTCGCGATGCTTTTAGTAAGGCGAGGGGAATAGCTAGCTAGGATGGATTTATGGCTAGCTATTTAGCTGGAATAAGTTTTGTAGGTTGGGGTGAGGTAACGAACCCCAACAATAAGCTGATCACAGTAAGTGCATAGCCGACATCAGCGAATTGGGAGCTGACAGCTCTAATCGATTATGTTTATTGATTAAAAACAGGCTACGTTATGATAAAAAAAATAATACAAACTACGGATGCGCCACACGCCATAGGCACGTATTCACAAGCGGTTAGGGCTGGTCAAACCGTGTATTTGTCGGGACAAATACCGCTAGTGCCCGACACGATGACCTTGGTTGAAGGCGATATTGCCGCGCAAATTAATCAAGTATTGCGTAATTTGCAAGCGGTGGTGAACGCGGCGGGTGGCGGTTTTGACGATATTGTTAAGCTGAATGTTTATCTAACCGATTTAGCGGATTTTCCGGTTGTTAACGCAATCATGACGGATTTTTTTCAAGCGCCTTTTCCTGCGCGCGCGGTGGTGGGCGTTGCGGCATTGCCTAAGGATGCAAACGTTGAAATCGATGCCATCATGGTTTTAAAACCGCAGGAATATCCCGCTTCTTAACTGAATTGGGACACTAAAGACAGTTGTTTATTTACTCAAACTGAAATACTGCAAAGGGGAAATCATGAATGAAGCAATCGAAGTCGTTATTTTTAAAGCTAAAACTGGCGTTACCGACAGTCAATTACAGGCAGCGGCTTCGGCGATTACGCCTATTCTTAGTACTATGCCTGGATTTATTCGTCGAGACTTAGGTGAATCAGAAGGGGGTGATTATATGGATGTGATTCATTGGCAAGATTTGGCGGCGGCGGAGGCGGCGGCTGAAAAAGTGATGACGATTCCGCAGTGTGTTGCATTTTTTGATCTGATTGATCAAAGCCAAATGCAGTTTATGCACTTTACCAAGATTGTCTAATGTCTTTATTGAATACGGGCGTATTAACGTGGTGCGTCTGGCCGGCTTTTAACCGCCGATTAGCATCACACTAAGCGTATGTCTGATCTTAAGCAATCGGTAACCGCCTTAGCCGGTATCGGTTCGCACACCGCAAATCGCTTGGCAAACTTGGGTATTCATATCATTCAAGATTTGTTGTTCCATCTGCCCTCTCGTTACGAAGACAGAACCCAGGTTTACCGTATTGGTGCTTTGCAAGCCGGCATGACGGCGTTAATCAAAGGCAAAGTGGAATGCACCGATGTGTTGCAAAAAGGTCGTACAAGTTTAATTTGCAAGATCAGCGATGGCACGGGGTTTCTGGATTTAAAGTTTTTTCATTTTTCTGCCAGTCAGCAAAATAGCCTCAAAGCCGGTGTATTTATCAGTTGTTTTGCCGAAGTGCGGGTGGGTTACGCTGGGCTGGAAATGGTACACCCCGAATACAGTGTGCTTGCCAGTATGGAAGCACCGGTCGCCGAAGCCAGCTTAACCCCAGTTTATCCACTGACCGAAGGACTTAATCAAGCCGTCATTAGAAAGGCGGTAAAACTGGCCTTGGCCGTGTGCAATACGCAGCCCGCGTTGTTGCCAGACTGGATTCCAGCGGTTATCTTGCAAAACTATCATTACCCTGATTTACTCACCGCTATACACGCAGTGCATCATCCACAGGATTCGCAGGCTGCCGCCGCTCTGCAAGCCGGTGAAAGCCCCGCATTAAAACGCTTAGCCTTCGAAGAATTACTGGCGCATCATTTGGTATTGCGCAGTGCCAGAGTTAAAAGCAACGCCTGGCACGCACCGGTGTTTGTGAGTGATGCTGCGTTGACCGCGCAATTTTTACAATCCTTAGCGTTTAGCTTAACCGGCGCACAGCAGCGGGTGATTGCGGATATTGAACAGGATTTTCACACAGGCCGCCCCATGATGCGGCTGGTGCAAGGTGATGTGGGTTCTGGCAAAACCATTGTTGCCGCCTACGCCGCGTTATTGGCGTTGGCGGCGGGTTATCAAGTTGCCGTGATGGCACCGACTGAGTTATTGGCTGAGCAGCATTTTAAAAATTTTAGTACCTGGTTCGGTATTTTTGACAGCAACGTCGTCTTTTTAACCGGACAGTTGAAAGGCGCAGCGCGGCATTTGGTATTGCAGCACTTGCAAGATAATACCGCTAACGTAGTGATTGGTACGCATGCGTTGTTTCAAGACAGTGTTAATTTTGCCAAGTTGGGCTTGATTATTATTGATGAGCAACACCGTTTTGGTGTGCATCAGCGCATGGCCTTGCGTGAAAAAGGCCAGCACGATGGTATGAGGCCGCATCAATTAGTGATGACCGCCACACCGATTCCGCGGACTTTGGCTATGTTGCAGTATTCGGATTTGGATCTGTCTGTTATTGATGAATTACCCCCTGGCCGTACACCGATTGTGACGGTGGTGATTTCAGCTGAGCGCCGCAGCGAGGTAATTGAACGCATCAATAACTGGGTCGACCATAAAAAGCAAGTGTATTGGGTGTGTACCCTGATTGAAGAATCGGACGCATTGCAAGCCGAGGCGGCTGAAATTACCGCGCAACGCTTGGCCATGTTATTGCCCAAAGTACGTGTAGGTTTATTACATGGCCGTATGAAAACAGCAGAAAAAAACACCGTCATGGGCGCATTTAAATGCCAGCAACTGGATTTATTGGTGGCGACGACAGTGATTGAAGTGGGGGTGGATGTCCCCAATGCCAGTTTAATGGTGATTGAAAATCCGGAGCGTTTAGGTTTATCGCAGTTGCATCAGTTACGTGGTAGGGTGGGGCGGGGCGTGAATGACAGTTACTGTGTGTTAATGTATCAAGCCCCGTTATCGGAAACTGCACGGTTACGCTTGGGTATTTTACGCGACAGTCATGACGGCTTTGTGATCGCCGAAAAAGATTTGCAATTACGCGGTCCCGGTGAAGTTATGGGCGTGCGCCAAACCGGTGCTATTCAATTTAAAGTGGCGGATTTGCGCCGCGATAGCGATTTGCTGGATAACATTCAGCACGCAGCCGACTATTTTATAACACACACTCCCCATGCTATTGAGCCACTGTGTGAGCGCTGGCTGGGTATTAGCACAGATTATTCTGAGGTTTAAACGCACTTGGCACACACACCTTTTTTATTGGCTGGGCAACCGGTATGGCTAGAAAATCGACCTGGCATTCGCCAGCACATGCCCGGCAACATACAAGCGTGGGTTTATGAAACCGGTTCGTTAACACAGCGTTTGCGGCAACGTTATGGTGCGTCGGTGGCGGTGCGCATGTTGTTTCATCGCTGGGCTACACCATCGCTGAGTGAGCGCAGATTATTGGCGGTGCCGGAACACCGTTATGCCTTGGTGCGTGAAGTGATGTTACATGCTAACGGTAAGCCGCTGTTACTGGCTAGAACTATTATTCCGGAAGCTACCCTCAAGGGCGCACACCGTAACTTGTCACATCTGGGTACGCGGCCTTTGGGAGAAGTGATTTTTTCTTACCCGAAGCTGGAGCGTTTGGCGATGGAGGTGACGTTGATTCCCGCTACCAGTTGGTCACCATCGGCGATTGATTTGGCCGGTATCAATCAATCAATCTGGGGTAGGCGCACGGTATACGCTGTTGCAGGGCGAGCTATGTTGGTGAGTGAGTTTTTTTTACCGGAAATTTTGTGATGTTAAGGAACGTGCA
This sequence comes from Crenothrix polyspora, assembly GCF_900163755.1. Taxonomy (GTDB): domain Bacteria; phylum Pseudomonadota; class Gammaproteobacteria; order Methylococcales; family Methylomonadaceae; genus Crenothrix; species Crenothrix polyspora. The sequence continues at coordinate 7,560 of NZ_FUKI01000113.1, forward strand.
TGAAATAACTTGAACAACTTAAACGCCACCACCGTTCGTGCTGAGCCTGTCGAAGCATGAACTTGCTCAAGTTATTTCGTGCGCGTTCCTAAGTTGTTCCGTGTAGCCATAATCACCTAACAACAATAGCGCTAGGATGGCGAATTAACATGGAAAATACGCCTCTATTTCTGTTTAACCAGCCACGTACTTCCAGATTTTTTCCGAGATAGCTGTTAATACCTGGGAATAAAGCCAGCCATTTGCGTTCAATACGTGCTTCAAACTTATCTGAAAATGTCAGATAAATCGACTTTCGGGTGTCACGTACAGTTGTTACTTTACCAACTAAGCGCGTCCAGCCGGTATGACCTTCATCCGTTAGGCTACTAACCGGCAACACAGCAAATTCTGGCCGTTGCCAAATACCCACTTTGGCGTGCTCTGCTTGCTGCTGTGCGGCCAGTAATTCCTCGGTAAACAAAAGGTTGGGCGGGTAAATACTCACCTCGGCTAAACCTGCTTTTACCAGTTCCAGATTGATATGTTGTTTGTTTTCGGTAAACAAATGCCCTAAGGTTCTTTTGTATTTGTCGGTGAGTTCTACATCGGTTTGCACACGTACTTTAGTATTTTTCAAACGCGTGATAAGCCATTGTTTGGCTTCATCGCCACCGGCATCGGCTTGTTTATCGCGGTGTCTTACTTCGGGGGTATTAATGCCCAATAAGCGAATTTTACGACCATCTTCCAGCACTACCGTATCGCCATCGTAAACAGTTTTGATACTCTGATAACTGTAACCTGGCTTTACGGTGAGTATTTTTGCATCGGCATGGCTGCGATCTGAAAAGTGCTTATTGCCTTCGGTATCTTGCCATTGATAGATTTCTGCGTGGGCTAATAGCGGTAAGCACAGTAATATTGCTGATAATGACAGGGATTTGGCTGAGAGCGGCATAGTAGTTTGGTATATGGGGGGCGGTAAACTAATATTAATTACATTTAAGTGAAATTGGCGTGATGTTGTCAATGTATTCGCTTTAAATCTACACTTCCCCAGCTTAAGCTCGGCAAGTGTAGATTAGGTTGAGTGCTTTTCTCAACCCAACATAACCCATTCGTTGAACATGTTGGGCTGCCAAATAGCAGACAGCGCACCTTACATTAAAGCAGGTACGTGTTAGTGGTTACACGTTGTAGGGATACACCGCTTCAAAGCCATGTACTTTGGCTTTGCTGGTAAATACAGGTGCTGTCCACGGGGTATGTTCTTGTTGTAAAATAAAACTTGCCAACCATGTTGCTTGGCTGCGAATGGGTAAAATGTACGCGTACAGCTTGCCATTGGGTAGTTCTGCGCAATCACCTAACGCAAAAATACTGTCATCATTGGTTTGTAAAAATGTATTAACTTTAATACCACGGCCAACATTAAGACCTGCCTGTTTGGCAAGATCTGTACGCGGTTTAAAGCCACAAGCGACAATCAAACCGTCGAATTCTGTAAAAACATCTGTTTGTATGGCTACTTTTTCGGCTTGTTGACTAATAGCTTGAATATTTTGGTTAAACAGAACGGTAACACCACTTTTGTGCAAAACATTGAGCAGCAATGCCGAATCTTCTACTACCAGTTGTCGCTCCATTAAACGTTCGACCGCATGAAATACAGTGACATTATCGCCGGCCACTGCTAAGTCAGAAGCAAGTTCGCAACCAATTAAACCACCCCCGATTATCGCCCAATGGGGTTTGCGATTTTGGTTTACTAATGTGTGTCGAAATGCGCGTATGGCTTTTAGATCAACTAAGCTATTCAAGCAAAAAAACAGTTTTTTAAATGGCTGGTAAGGCGGTGGAATAAATGCTTCTGAGCCTTGCGCCAATACTAGAATGTCATAGTGCAATGTTCGTTCTTGCACACTGTCGAGCGCTATTGTCTTGCTGTGTCGATCAATTGCAGTGACTTCTGCGCCGCTGAGTACATTAATACCGCTGTCACGAATTTTATCGAATTTTTTTAAAATGATAGTATTTTCAATATCCGTTTTGGTAAAACCGCGCGAGAGCAGTGGTCGTGAGTAATAACCGTCATGCTCATGGGTTACCAGCGTAATATTGATGGCGATAGTAGAATTAGGCGTGCTGGCCTTTAATGCCAGACACTTTTCAGCAAAACTAACACCGGCAATACCCGATCCAATGATAACAATGTGCATGCTGCTCTCCTGTAAAAATTAAGCCCTGTTACGCAGTAAGGAGCTGAAAGTCATCTTTCTCTACGCCGCATTCCGGGCAGCGCCAATCATCAGGAATATCTGCCCACAGCGTACCGGGTGCAATATCTGAATCTGGGTCACCTGCTGCTTCGTCATAAATATGTCCACAAACGTCACACTGATATTTAGCCATTGATTACCTCGTATTTATTGTTAAATTGTTAGTATTAGCCTTACGCCTGTATAAGACATTGCTGACTTTATCATTTTTATGACACAGGTAACAGTATTTTAATAGTTGGTATTATGCGATTGCTGCTGTATAAAAAATACGCTTCTGGGGTTGCTGATAGGAATACTGTTTGTGCTGTAATAGTAAAGAATATTGAAGACATATCATGTGTGGATTGTTAGTTAAATGAGTTAGCAATGTTATATCTCTATCTACACGGCTGCATTACAACGTCGCTTAATTAAAAATACTGTAGTTGCTAAATGCTTTAATTTGTTGGTAAAGTCATTATTTGACTTGTGACAATCGCTTGCTTGTTGTAAAAAACAACTTACAATGGGCAGTTGATTAAGTCATTATAGGCATAGATAATACGTCTGCTTAGCCAGCTGACACATTCGCCGCGTTTTTGTAATTACATTGTGCGGCATTCATCTATTAATACGACAGAGACTGATAATGTTAGACGTTCTGATTTTGTGTACGGGAAATTCTTGCAGAAGTATTTTAGCTGAGGCACTGATAAATCACTTTGGTAGCAACCGCTTACATGCGTATTCAGCGGGTAGTCATCCTACTGGAACGGTTAATCCTAATGCCTTGGCGACATTGCAGCGTAATGCACTGCCTACTGATGGTTTGACCAGTAAATCGTGGGATGAGTTTGACGGTAAAGGCATTGATATTGTCATTACTGTGTGTGATCGCGCCGCCGCAGAAGTATGTCCCAGTTATTTAGACGGTACTATTCGGGCGTATTGGGGATTGTCTGATCCTGCACATGTTACTGGCAGTGCGGAGCAGATTAATAGTGCTTTTCAGGCAACCTACGATGCCTTACACATCAGAATCACCAAAATGCTGGAATTGCCTTTAGAAGATATGACTCAAGCGGAAATAGTGGATGCACTCAGTAAAATTGGCAGTCAATCTGAGACTTAAACTAGCGAGATTGAAAAACGATAGACAAAAAAAATGCGACTTAGTAAGTCGCATTAAAAGAAGGATATAAACTCTAGATCCTGTTAAGGATTTGCATCTCAAGAGTTGAATACAGTATTAACCATAAATACAAAAAATGGAATGTGGCATATTGTCGCACAGCTGTTTTTCTGCTATGTAGTTAAGAATCTTCGCTGCAATTTACATATTCTGGATAAATATTGCTCAGTTTGGCAAAATCTGCCAGCGAAATTTCTTCCGCTCTTACGCTGGCATCAATGCCTAAAGCACTAATTGCAGCCTCTGGAATCAGCTTTTTTAACGAATTACGTAAAGTTTTGCGGCGCTGCGAAAATGCGGCGGTAACCACTTTATTCAATAATGTTACATCGTATACCTCAACCGGCGGCGTTACATGCGGCACCAAGCGAATAATAGCCGACATGACTTGCGGTGCAGGATCAAAACTTTCTGGCGGTACGTCAAATAAACATTCGCCCGCACAATAATATTGCATCATCACACTCAAGCGACCGTATTTTTTACTGCCAGGCGCTGCACAAATTCTGTCCACCACTTCTTTTTGTAGCATAAAGTGCATGTCTTCTATACAGGCAGCGTTATTAAGTAAATGAAACATCAATGGCGTGGAAATATTGTAAGGTAAATTACCGACAATGCGGATTTTCTCATTAGGCGGCGCTAAGCTGGCAAAATCAAAGCGTAGTGCATCGCCACTGTGAATGCGTAGATTTTCATGGTCTGTAAACTTGGCCTTGAGCAAGGTCACCAAGTCTCTATCTAGCTCAACCACATCTAATTGGCCAATTTGTTTGAGCAACGGCGCAGTGAGTGCGCCTTGCCCTGGGCCGATTTCTACCCAGTTTTGACCCGCTTTTGCTTCTAAACTGGAAATAATATTATAGATAATAGCGTGGTCATGTAGAAAATTTTGACCAAAGCGTTTACGAGCGGTATGTGCCATAGAGTTTATGTGTTATGTGCCATTGTTAAGGCGGTTTGTAGGGCGTATTGCAAACTGCCCAAATCGGCTTTACCGGTTCCGGCCAAGGTTAATGCGGTACCGTGATCCACTGAGGTGCGAATAATCGGCAAGCCTAACGTAATATTAACAGCCTGGCCAAAGCCCTTGTGCTTAAGCACAGGTAAGCCCTGATCATGATACATAGCTAATACCGCATCGGCAGAGTCCAGATAATGCGGGGTAAACAAGGTATCTGCGGGTAAAGAACCCTGAATATCCATGCCTTGTTGACGAAAATCGGCTAATACCGGATCAATAATATCTAGTTCTTCACGACCTAAATGCCCACCTTCACCCGCATGCGGATTAAGCCCGCACACCAGTATTTTAGGGTTGGCAATGTTAAATCGTGTGGTTAAATCATGATGCAACACATTTATAACGCTACGCAAACGCGCAGCTGTAATTGCCTGAGGCACTTTTGCTAACGGTAAATGTATGGTAACCAAGGCGACCCGTAAACCGGGTGTTTCCAGCATCATAACAGGGGTGCCGCCGGTTAGCTCGGCAATGTATTCGGTGTGGCCACTGAAGGCAAAACCGGCATCGTTAATCACCGCTTTATGCACCGGTGCGGTTACCATAGCATCAAACGTGTGGTTAAGACAGCCTTGTGTTGCTTCGCTGATGGTTTTTAATACATAGGCACTGTTATTGGTATTCAATTGACCACACTGCGCCGCTACCGCCAACTCAATCGGCACTACGGTTAAATGGCCTACGCTAGCGTATTTTCGGGGTGCTAATGGGTCAAAGGTGTTGATCTGTACGTAATAGCCTAACTGTTTTGCTCGCTGCGCCAATAAGGTCGGACTACCGATAATAACCAATTCGCACGCTAATTCATGCTGCGCTAATTGTATGCACAGATCAGAGCCGATACCGGCAGGTTCGCCTGAGGTTAGCGCAATGCGTTTAATGGATGAATCGCTTAAAGCCATAGAGAGAAGCTAAAATAAAGCAATTTTACAGGATAACAACTTAAGTAAATTTATAATTTAACGCTTTTACGCTAAATGTATCCGATAATATAGCCAACACAGCGTGTAATAAGTAAATTCAGTCCCCACTACACTGGGCAAAGATACTATGATAGCTCAACAATTGTTAAGAAAAATCGGCTGGCTAATTATCATCTTAGTCAATGCCCGCAGTTACGCCGACACCAGCCCGCCAACGCTAGCGCCAGGCTATGGCAATCTACAATTTACCGCACCCGAACCCGACAGCTACACCCTGCCGCCATTAGGCCAGGCCGCCGATGGCAAGGTATTGGATATTGAAGGCCACGACACCAGCTTGCATGCCTTAATAGGTGACAAAGCCAAAGCCACCGACAAAATCGTTTTGCTGAGTTTTATTTATGCCACTTGCAGCGATGTCAATGGCTGCCCGTTAGCCACCACGGTATTACATAAAATCAACAGCCGTTTGCAAAAAGAGCCAGAACTGGCCAAAAAGCTACGCCTGTTAACCTTAAGCTTTAACCCCGCACACGACACGCCCGCGCAAATGAAGCACTACGGTGCAAGTCTGCAAGACGGCACGCTGGAATGGCATTTTTTAACCACCCGCTCCGAGCAAGAATTAAATCCCATCCTAAATGCCTACCAGCAAAACATCCAAAAAATTTATGACGACAAAGGTCAGGATACCGGTACGTTTTCACATGTGCTTAGGGTGTATCTGATTGACCAGCAGCGACAGATACGCAGCATTTACAGTCTGTCGTTTTTGCACCCCGATACCGTTATTAACGATATTAAAAGCCTGTTGCAAAAGCCCACCGCCAAAACGCCACCAAGCCCACTTAAAACAATCGACGCACTCAAAACGATCAAACACCCACCACTGGGTTTACCGCCCGTTCCGATACCTGACAACAACCCTATCAGCCTGCAAAAAGTCAGCCTGGGCAAAAAACTGTTTTTTGACCGGCGTTTGTCGCTCAATAATACGATGTCTTGCGCCATGTGCCATATTGCCGACCAGGGCTTTACCAACAACCAGATGGCAACTGCTGTGGGTGCGGAAGGCCGCACGGTACGGCGCAATAGCCCGTCTTTGTACAACACCGGCTATTTTAGTCTGTTGTTTCATGATGGCCGTGAAACCTCGCTGGAACAACAAGTATGGTTGCCGTTATTGACGCATAACGAAATGGCCAATCCGTCTATCGGTTATGTTATCGACAAAATCAACACCAGCGCAGATTACACCGGATTGTTCCAAAAAGCCTTTAAAAAACCCGCCAGTATGGAAACTGTCGGCATGGCGCTGGCAAGTTACGAACGCACGTTAAATTCGGCGAATTCGCCGTTTGATCGCTGGCAATACGGCCATGACCAACAGGCGCTGGATGCTAAGGCGCAACGCGGCTATCAGTTATTTATCGGCAAGGCGGCTTGCTCACAATGCCATACCGTAGGTGATAAACACGCGCTGTTTACCGATAACAGCTTGCACAACACCGGCATTGGCTATCGGGATGCAATGGTGAGCAACGACAACAAGCAGAGCGTACAACTTGCGCCGGGTGTGTTTGTGAATGTGGATGCCCAGTTGCTTGCCTCGGTATCAGAAACCAAGACCAACGATTTGGGGCGTTATGAAATCACTCAAAACCCCGCGCATCGCTGGCAATATAAAACCCCGTCGCTGCGTAATATTCAGCTAACAGCCCCGTATATGCACAACGGCAGTCTGGCCAGTTTGCAGGAGGTGATTGCTTTTTACAACCAGGGCGGTATCGCCAATGAAAATCGTGATCCGCTCATTAAGCCGCTGCATTTAAGTGACGAGGAAAGCAAAGATTTGGCATATTTTTTAACTCAGTTGACCGGCGATAATGTGCAAGAATTAATCGATGAGGCTCGGACTGCGCCAGTAGGCGATAGGCAATAATGCACCCAAAATCTACACCAAGGATCGATATGGACGCCATTGATTTTATCAACACCGAAAACTTACCCGAAGCGCTGCAAATCTCTGTCAGCAATGCCTTAAACGATTGGTATCAACGTGTATCAGAATTAGGGCTGGCTGTCCCAGAAGACGATAAATTTAAAGCCTCATTGGCTAAAGTCTGGTGTAGCAGCCAGTTTATTGCTGAAAGCTGCACGCGCAAGCCGCAAATGCTGCTGGATTTGATCAGTTCAGGCGATCTAATCATGCCCTACCCAGCCGATCACTATGGCCAGGCCTTAAGCCATAACATCGCCAGCACCGAAGCCGAATTAATGGCCGCATTACGCCAGTTCCGGCGCAGGGAAATGGTACGTATCGCCTGGCGTGATTTGGCCGATTGGGCTCCGCTTTCTGAAACCTTAATGGATTTATCGCTGCTCGCCGATGCCTGCATTCAAACCGCGCTGGCGTTTGCTTACCAACAAAACTGCGCTAGATTTGGTACGCCTATGTTACCAAGCGGCCAACCTCAACAGATGATTGTGTTAGGCATGGGCAAGCTCGGCGCTTACGAACTCAACTACTCCTCGGATATTGACCTGATCTTCGCCTACCCGCAAGACGGTGAATTAACTGACAGAAACGCCACCACCTACGGCGAATTTTTCACCCGCGTCTGTAAAAGTCTGCTTAAAATCCTGGATGAAATCACCGTTGATGGCTTTGTGTTTCGTACTGATATTCGCTTACGGCCTTACGGTGACAGCGGTGCGGTCATCATGACTTTTGACGGCATGGAAATCTATTACCAGACTCAGGCACGGGAATGGGAACGCTACGCGATGATTAAAGCCCGCCAAGTCGCAGGGGACTTTGATACCGGCAAACAATTGCTGGCCATGCTCAAAGCCTTTGTTTATCGACGTTATCTGGATTACGGCGCGTTCGAAGAACTGCGTTCGTTAAAATTGCAGATCAGCCAGGAACTGCGCCGTAAAGACCGCAGGGAAAACATCAAACTTGGCCCTGGCGGTATCCGCGAAGTTGAATTTATTGGCCAGGCGTTTCAGTTAATCCGTGGCGGCAGTGAAAAAAGACTGCAAACACGCGGCATTGTCGACGTGCTACACTTGCTCGGCGAGCTGCATTTATTAACAGCGGATGATGCCGCACAGCTAATACAATCCTACCAATTTTTACGCCGCGCTGAAAACCACATTCAGCAATACCAAGACAAACAGACCCACGATTTGCCCACCGATCCTAACGTGCAGCAAATTCTGGCCTATTCGCTGAATTATGCCGATTGGCATAGCTTTAAACAGGCATTGGATACGGTCAGGGCTCAGGTGCAAACCGTGTTCGATCAAGTATTTTCCGTTGCCAAACAAATCCAAGGTCACGATAACAGCCAAAAAATCTGGGCGTGCAGTGCAGACGACAGCGAGTTATTACAGCATCTTGCCGACTACGGATTTCAGGATGGCGAACACAGCCTTATTGCCCTTAAGTATTTTAAAAATTCATTGGCGATGAAACGGTTGACCACCAAAGGCTTGGGGGTGCTTAATCGCCTGATGCCGCAGTTGCTTGCCGCGTTATCGCAAACCCCAAATGCTGATGTCACCTTAAAACGCGCGTTGGCGTTGTTTGAATCGGTGGCCAGTAGAAACGTGTATCTATCGCTGCTAGGCGAAAATCCCCATGCTTTAGCGCAATTGCTACGATTATTATCGGCCAGCCCGTGGTTTGGCGATTACTTATCGCGCTACCCAATCTTATTTGATGATCTGCTCGATCCGCGCACCTTGTTTGAACCGCTGAATAAAACTAATCTGAATGCCCAGTTAACCGCCTTATTAGCCGCTGTCGACAGTGACGACGAAGAACGTTTAATGAACGTGCTGCGGCATTTTAAACAACAACAAGTATTGCGCGTGGCTGCCGCTGATATTATGGGTATCATCCCGCTCATGGTGGTCAGTGATTATTTAACCTGGATTGCCGAAACCGTCCTTAGCCATGTGATCGGCTGTGCGTGGCGCAGCCTGATTGCTAAGCACGGCTGTCCGCCAGATTGCACACCGGATGGCGCTTGCCCTGTGAGCGGCTTTGCTGTCGTAGGCTTTGGCAAACTGGGTGGTATTGAACTGGGTTACAGCTCAGATTTGGATATGGTGTTTTTGTACAGCTGTTTGGACGGCAATGCCGATACCACTGGTATAAAACCTATCTCTTGCGCCCAGTTTTATGGCCGCTTGGGGCTGAAAGTACAACGCAGCCTGGATACCAAATTATTATCCGGTATGCTGTATGACGTGGACATGCGTTTAAGACCGCACGGTGATTCTGGCTTGCTGGTGACCAATATCAATGCTTACGAAAATTATCTCAGCAAAGAAGCCTGGACATGGGAACATCAAGCCTTAGTACGTGGCCGGTTTATTGCCGGTGATTTAGCGTTAAAATCTCAATTTGAAGCCATCCGGCAACGTATTTTAAGCTTACCGCGTGATGTTAATACCTTAAAAATCGAGGTGCGTGACATGCGGCAAAAAATGCGCGATCACTTGTCAATAAAAGAAATCAACACGTTTGACCTGAAACAAAGCAAAGGCGGTATTGCTGATATAGAGTTTATAGTACAATTTGCGGTATTGGCACTGGCGGCACACCATCCGTCAATAAGCATTTTTACCGATAACATCAGATTGTTAGCTGCCTTGCAGGCACAGGGTTTTATGACGGCGGACGTTGCTGATACCTTAAAAACCGCTTACTGCACCTATCGCGATATCGGCCATAAGCGGGCGCTGCAAGGCGAAACTGCACAGGTGGATGACGCACAAATCGCCTTACTGCGTGCAAAAGTGACGCACATTTGGCACACTTTTATGGAATAATTCAATGAACACCAACAACGCGGAGAAAAAATAATGGGGATGGAAGATAGAGACGGCTTTATTTGGCTAGATGGCAAATGGACTGCCTGGCGTGAAGCAAAAGTACATGTATTAACCCATACTCTGCATTATGGCTTGGGCGTATTTGAAGGTATCAGAGCCTATAAAACCGACAAAGGCACGGCGGTGTTTAAATTGCAGGAACACACTGACCGCCTGTTCCGTTCCGCGCATATCATGAATATGCCGATGCCGTTCAGCAAAGATGAGATTAATCAGGCGCAATGCGAAGCCGTGTCTAAAAATGGCTTAGACAGTGCTTATATTCGCAGCATGTGTTTTTACGGTTCGGAAGGCATGGGACTGCGTGCCGATAATTTAAAAGTCCATGTTATGGTTGCCGCCTGGGCATGGGGCGCGTATTTGGGTGATGACAGCATTGAAAAAGGCATCCGCATCCGCACGTCATCTTACGTGCGTAACCACCACAACAGCACCATGTGCAAGGCCAAAGCCAATGGCAATTACATCAACTCCATTTTGGCGCTGCAAGAAGCCCGTGCCAACGGTTATGATGAAGCGCTGATGCTCGATCACGAAGGTTTTGCTGCTGAAGGCAGCGCCGAAAATCTGTTTATCGTCCGTAACGGCAAAATTTACACACCGGAAACCACCTCCGCTCTGGAAGGCATTACCCGTGATACCGTCATGACTATTGCCAGGGAGCAAGGCTATGAGGTCATCGAGAAACGCATCACCCGTGATGAAATTTATGTCGCCGATGAAGCGTTTTTTACCGGTTCCGCTGCTGAAGTCACCCCGATCAGAGAACTGGATAATCGGCTTATTGGCTCTGGTAGTCGTGGCCCTGTCACTGAAAAATTGCAATCTTTGTATTTTGATTATGTGAAGGACGGCAGACCAGAGCATAAAGACTGGCTGACTTACGTTTGAAGCCATCGCGCAAACTACTGGTCGTAGGCCCGTCTTGGGTGGGCGATATGGTGATGGCGCAAAGCTTGTTTATCGCCCTAAAAGATCAATACCCGCTTTGTCAAATTGATGTGCTAGCGCCTAAGTGGACGTTAGCGTTATTGGCAAAAATGCCGCAAGTACAGCACGCCATCGCGCTACCGACTGCGCGTGGCCAGTTCGGATTGATACAGCGTTATCAATTAGGCAGGCGGTTACGATCTGAACACTATGATCAAGCTATCGTGTTGCCCAACTCGTGGAAATCAGCGTTAGTGCCATTTTTTGCCTATATTCCGGTACGCACGGGTTATATGGGCGAATGTCGCTGGGGCTTATTAAATGATGCCCGCACGCTGGATAAATCAGTGTTGGCTATGACGGTGCAGCGTTTTGTGGCTTTAGCTTACGCTAAAAATACCGCGCTACCGCCCGCGTGTCCAACACCGTGTTTCGTCAGTGATAACAGTAAACAACACGCGACCGCTCTAAAGTTTCAATTAAACTTGAACTTAAAAATACTGGTTTTATGCCCCGGTGCAGAATATGGCGAAGCCAAACGTTGGCCGATCTCACATTTCGCTGAACTGGCGAAACAGACGGCTGCTCAAGGTTGGCAGATTTGGTTGTTGGGCTCTGATAAAGACAGTGCTATTGCTGAGCAGATTAATCACGCAGCGGGCAACGTGTGCCGCAATTTTGCCGGCCATACCTCACTGACTGAAGCCGTGGAGCTCATGGCATTGGCGGATGCTATTGTGAGTAATGATTCCGGCTTAATGCATGTTGCTGCGGCTTTGGATAAAGATATTGTCGCGTTGTATGGCTCGTCCGATCCGAGCTTTACACCACCACTCAGTAAAAAAGCGCACATTATTTCTCTACAATTGGCTTGTTCACCGTGTTTTAAACGCGAATGCCCTTTATATCCGCCTGAACATGAAAGCCACACCCAATGCCTGACCAACATTACGCCTGATCGGGTACTCACTGTTTTGAGTACAATACACTAGGCCCATCATGAAAATTGCCATCATAAAACTGTCCGCGCTCGGCGACATTATTCACGCGATGGTTGCCCTGCAATTTATCAAGGCACAACGCAGTGATATTGAAATTGATTGGATTGTCGAAGAGCGCTTTGCCGACATTCTAAAACACAACCCTGATATTAATCAGCTATTAACAATTAATATTAAATCGTTAAAAACCAATAAAATTAATTTTTTCCGACAAGTTAAAAAAGTACGTGGCTATGCCAGAAATCGCTACGATTTAGTGATTGATGCCCAAGGTTTATTAAAATCTGCTGTTACTGCACGCCTATTGGGTAAACCTATTGCAGGTTACGATATACATTCCATTCGTGAAAAAGCCGCTTCGTGGTTTTACGATGTTAAAATTGCCTGTGCGTATGACGAAAATACCATTGATAGAAAAGCCTTGGTCTTATCCAGTCCCTTAGGCATAGGCATTAGTAAAGAGCAGATTGTTAATAAAGCCCCGTTTTTATTTTTTAGCGATGAAGATCCGCAAATTTATGATTATCTGCTGAAAGAGCATATTAATATCATTATGGTGATAGGTTCAACCTGGGACAGTCGTAATTATCCGGCGGCCAAATTTATCGCTATCGCGGAAAGTTTACAAGAAAACTGTTTGGTCGTTTGGGGCAGTGAAGAAGAAAAAATTAAAGCGGATTGGATGGCAACCCAATCCGATTATATTCAAGTAATGCCAAAATTGGACTTAAATAGCTTAAAAGCCCTGATCGCACAAGCAGATTTACTCATCGGTAATGACACCGGCCCCACACACATGGCGTGGGCACTTAACAAGCCTTCCATCACTTTATTTGGTCCTACACCGATTAGTCGCGTGTATCAAACGGATATTAATAAAGTGATTAAATCATCGTCTATTGTTAATCCATTTAAATTAAATAAACAAGATTATTCAATTAAAGATATTAATGAACAGGAAGTTATTACGTTAGCTAAACTATTATTAACTGCGTCAAAAAAATAACCTCTTTATATCACTGTTATTAAGTTAGCCTCTTCCTGGTTGAATATATGAAACAAATATGTACAGCGTTTTCACAGCTCAATAGTTACAGCGTAACCGTTCGCACTGAGCTTGTCGAAGTGTGCCGTTCATGCTTCGACAAGCTCAGCACGAACGGTGGCTGTAACTGTCCTAAGTTGAAAATGCTGTATTGCTTAATAAACCATCTTAATAATGGAGTTAATAATGCCGCGTATTGATATGATGGGGTGTTATATTGACAACCTTTCTATGGCAGAAACGCTACAAGCTATTGAAAAACTTATCCAGTCGGGTGAGCCAAGTCAGCATGTAGCGGTTAATGTGGATAAGGTGGTTAAGGCGAATAAAGACCCTAATTTGCAACGCATTATTAACGAATGTGCATTAATCAGTGCTGACGGTATGCCGATAGTCTGGGCATCACGGTTACTGGGAAAGCCGTTAAAAGAGCGGGTTACTGGTGTGGATTTGTTTGAAGCCTTAATGGCGTGTTCAGCCGAAAAAGCGTGGCGAATTTATTTTTTAGGCGCGACAGAAGCTATTGTTGGTAAAGTAAAACAACATTACGAAACTAAATACCCTGATATTTTAATAGTGGGTTATCGAAATGGTTATTGGTTGCCAGAACAAGAAAAGGTGGTGGTAGAGCATATTAAACTAGCGCAGGCCGATCTGTTATTTGTTGCCATGAGTTCTCCACAAAAAGAACAGTTTTTAGGGCGCTATCAAGCAGAGATGAAAATTCCTTTTGCGATGGGTGTCGGCGGTACTTTCGATGTTGTGGCAGGAAAAATTAAAAGAGCACCGTTGTGGATGCAGCAATCAGGCTTGGAATGGTTTTACCGCTTTTTACAAGAGCCTAGGCGCATGTATAAGCGGTATTTTATTGAGGATATGATGTTTTTTTGGCTGATGCTAAAAGAAATTTTTCGCTAATAGTTTTGGTTTTTTGGCTTAGGAACGCGCACGAAATAACTTGAGCAAGTTCATGCTTCGACAGGCTCAGCACGAAC
>NZ_FUKI01000042.1 GCF_900163755.1 Crenothrix polyspora
GGATGCTCGGATAAAATTGAAAAAGCTTTATCCGACACTTAAAGAGTGACTAAGTACTAGGTAAGCCATGTAGTTTAGCCACACATAGGCACATTTAGGGCAGCGCTTACACCACGGTTTGTGGGTATTACAAGAATGGGTTGCATGCACCCCAGCCGAATCCTTACGCAGCAGGTTAAAAATGACAACATCATGGATGGGCTGCAACACACTAAAATAACTGCTGTTAGTGATAAATTCCGATTGCAGATAAGCATTTAGCAAACGCTCTGCCGCCAGGGATTTACCCCACTGATGGTTGACATCTTCGCCGGTTATGTCCCAGATCAAATTGCCAACATTGGCGCTACGTTCATGCCCTAGAGTCAGATAACGGTAACCGTGCTGTAATGCTACCGGCAACGCAGCAAACATAGAGGCCGGGGTCTCGGCGGCTGTCATGCCTTGCGTGCCGTATTCAGGGTAGAGTGATTGTAACGGTGCATCTGACACGCTGTCATAGCCCCATAACCGGTGGCGCTTTGTTGGACAGCCTTGATCCAATAGATTATCAATCAGACTATGTTGGTGTTCCGCCTGACCATAAACCGAATGTGAATAAGCAAAAGAGGCGTAAGCAATCTCAGCACGCTCAAGTAGCTTCATGGCCACATAGCTGTCTTTACCTCCACCACAAAAACACAGCACTTCAACTGTGCCAGGCTGTATTGTTGCAGGTGCAATGTTACCGCTGTGTGGCTGGCTAATAAAAGAGGGGCCAGGATAATGCGGCAGCTTGTTTTCATAACGCCACTGCGCCCAGACCTTATTAACGATCTGTTGCCATAGTTTTTCAAAGGCATGGGTATGAAAGCAGGCAAACTCACCCAGGTCAATAGTAGTAGGTGCCAGACTAACCAGTTTCATGGCCTCCAGCGCCAGAATATGGAAATAGATTTTATCCAGCAAGGCCTGTCCGTAACGTTGCTCCAGTGCCAGCAGGTCAACATCGCCATACCAGTAAGTAGAATGAAAACTTAGCTCATCTATTTTAAATGACATTGCCAACTGGTGGCGAGAACGCGTAAGGCCGGTCAATTTAATTTGTTTTTGCATCGTATTTAGACTCCAAGCTTTTCTTAATTGGCTTCATGATTTTATGCTCAAGCGCAGCCATGGGAAACATCAGGCCAGGTTTTTTGGTGGGTGTATTGAGCGTGTTGAACACTTTGTCCCAAAATCCCTGAACACCATAATTTCCTTTGTAGCAGGTATGGTGGAGGTCATGAAAATCTGATGAAATGAAAAATAGCGACAAAGAGCTATGGCCTTCAAGATTGTAGGCATTGCCTATTACCGTCCAGGCACACAATTGGGTAATGTCGTAACCAAAGACAAAAATCACCATAAGGTCGGCAACATTGGTGACAATAAATTCCGTCATGCTTTTGTGGCCGGCAACAAAACTTGACGTATCAGCGAACTGATGATGCTTGAGATGGAATTTCCGTAAAAATTTTATGCGATGAAACATCGAATGACAGATGTAAAAAAACAAATCCACAGAAATAATGCTCATCAGAAACCAGCCAAAATTTGGCAAAAAACTGTTGCCTCTGTTTACTTCTGGCACCAAGGCAATGACAATGAATGCCATCGCAAAGCCCTTGGCTTCCCCCATCATAAAAGCCTTGACTGTAAGAGCAGGAAAAGTCTGTTGCTTAACTTTCTTGACCCTGACACTCAACTTTTCTTTTAAGGCGGCATTACGCTTAATGCCTTTTTCAATGATAAAACCAATACCATGAAATGATACCGAGCTAACCAACCAATACAGAACCACCTGAGCAATAAAACTTAGCTCCCTGTTGTGCAGCAGCCAATAAAACAGTTGTTGCATAAGGCTACAAGTCAGGGCAATTTTTAGGTAAAACTCAATTTCCACACCAAAATCAAAAATTTTTTTCACAAATATCCTATTTTATTTTTTTGACAATCCTTAGGCCGCTCTTAACTACCATAAGATGTATAGCCTAAGCTGTAATACAAATTGAACAATTAACCACCGTGTGAATAGAAAACATGCTGGTTAGGCAAATGAGGAGTCAATAGAAATACTTTAAAAAAACCAAGTGGATAAGCAAACTGCCATGTAAAGGGGTTGGCACTGGCATATTTTTGGTAAAAGCCACTGTGGCCTAATTTTTGTAGAACACTTTTAGTGGCAATGCTTACAAGCTGATAGTGCTGTTGCAAGTGAAATAAAGTGGATGGATAAATATCATCTTGTACACTAACACTCATCAACTGATCCTTATTTTAATATTTAACAACTTTACAAATCATTTACAGTATGAGATTCAAATAAAAACACTGTTACGGATAACTCAATTATTTTTACATTATTGAAGTATTTTATTGGGCATTTGTAATTTAACAGATTTTTTAAATTACAATGTCAAAGAGATGTTAAGAAATGTTAATGCGGTGTGTCTAATTTTGCGAAACCCCAAAAAACCGATCATAACAATCGTATAAGGTAACCTTGCGTCAGCTGACATTTCACTGAATTTTAAATTTTGGTAGTTAAACCGCAGCTTTACAAAAGCTTAGATAATTTCCAGATCACGATGGCTTGGTGTAGTAGTACTCACTTAGGCCAGATTTGTTAATTTATGCATCAACGTTATCTGATTGGGTGTAGATTGCATTCAATATCAGGCAGTCTTTAACGAAAATGTCAAAAGGAGATAGTGATGAAAAAGCAAATTCAGCAACATGCAATGTATAGCTTATTGGCAATATTACTCAGCATGATATGCTTGTCTAAAGGCTTCGCCGAAAGTTTGCAGCAGCCGCAGCAAGTGATACAAAATGTTTCGGATACCTTACAGAAAAAATTACAGGACAAAACCTTTAGCCAGGATTTCCCCCAGGTTGTGCTGTTTGTTAAAAACGTGATTGATCCGCATACCGATTTTAATAAAATTGCCCCAATGGTATTGGGAAAATACTGGAATACTGCAACGCCAGACGAACAGACGCGTTTTAAACAGGAGTTTCAAACCCTGTTAACCCGCGTTTATGCCAGGGCATTTGTGGAATATAACGATTGGACAATACGCTACCTGCCTGTTGTTACGGCGGGTGATGCAACTAAAGTTATTGTCAAGACCAGCGTTCTGCAACCCAGTATTCAGCCCATAGAAGTCAACTACCGCATGTTACTGGATAATGGTGAATGGAAAGTCTACGATATACTCATTGATGGCGTGAGCCTAGTGACCAACTATCGCTCAACCTTTAGTAATGAAATTCAGAACAAAGGCTCATTAACCGCTGTTAATGATGATCTGGCCAAGCGTAATGCCGATGCCCTTTCGACAAAGTAACGCAAACTTAAGTAACCTAGGAACGCGCACGAAATAACTTGAGCAAGTTCATGCTGCGACAGGCTCAGCACGAACGGTGGTGGCGTTTAAGTTGTTCAAGTTATTTCATGCACGTTCCCTAGCAGCGCTACATTAATTAGCGCTGCTTAAGCTCGGCCGCACTGCAATCAAAGCGTCGGCAAATACTGCGGCAGATGGTTACGAATATCCACAACACTTTGCGTCGTCAGATTTTTATCCAGCTCAAAACACACATGCGTTTTGATGTGTTCCGCTAAGTGCTTACGCAATAAACCCAGAAAAGTCGGTTCGGCAATAATCAATAATTGTTCAAACTTATGGCTGTTGTGCCCTGCCTCCACATGCTGGGCGACGTGCCTGGCGAAATTATCGGCTTCATGTTTTTTGGGGTCGGTAGCTTGCTCAAAAGCATGGCCGCTGCCGTCAGCATTTTTAATACGCCCCGGTAAATCGGTTGTCATATCATAATCACGTAAACGGCCTTCAGTATGCACCAGGCCTTCAATTTCCTCTAAAGCAGAAGACGGCGTACTGGCAGTAAAAATACGGGCACGGGCGTTGTCAGCAACGAGTATCCAGGTTGATTTCATGGCTATTTTCTCCTAGGGAATGGCAGATTTTATCTTACAGCGTAACCGTTCGCACTGAGCTTGTCGAAGTGTGCCGTTCATGCTTCGACAAGCTCAGCACGAACGGTGGCTGTAACTGTCCTAAGTTGAAAACGCTGTATGTCAGCGTTAAGGTGTCAGGCCTTCTTTTCTAGGACATACCGCCTCGCGTTTAACTGTGTACGCAACAAATCAAGTTCTGCCATCAAATCAAGCGCTAAACCGATACCAGCCAGATTAACACCCAAATCACGCTGCAACCTAAGCGCCGAACGCACGCGCAGCAGATGTATGCTAGAAAAACGCCACCCATGACTATCTTTTCCAGCCGGTTCAATAATGCCTTCCTCAACCAGACTGATGACCCAATCGGCATGGGTATCACAGGCGCGGCACAATTGCCCCAAAGTTAAGCTCTCTTCTTCAATGATTGTCCCGATATGGACTAATGTTAGCTCGTGCGGCTTCATGGTATTAATCCTCCCATAGACTGACGCGGGTTAAAATCCAGTGTTTTCTGCATGTGTTGGTAAACGGCTTTGGCCTGCTCGGTGTCTGCTGGCGGCAAAACAATTTGCAATATGATATAAAAATCACCAGGGATTTTGGTGGGCAGGCCACGACCGGTCAAACGCAGTTTGCTGCCTTGTTTAGAATTAGCAGGAATTTTCAGGTCAACACTGCCTTCTGGGGTAGGCACTATAATTTTAGCGCCCAAAGCTGCTTCCCATGGCGTAACCGGTAAATCCAAGTACACATCAGACTCGGCAACACGGTATAACGGATGCGTGTTAAGAGCTATTTCCAGGAACAAATCACCGGCCAAGCCATTGCCCATGCTGGGATTTCCTTGCCCTGCCAGCTTAATATGCTGCCCTGGCTTGATACCTTTGGGGATCTTAACGTTCAGGCTTCGGTGCTTCACCTGTACCTGACCTTGCGCCGTCATTTCCGGCGTACTCAAGGAAATAGTGCGGGTAGCTCCATGATAGCTGTCTTCCAAATCAATATGGATTTTAGCATGGCTATCCTGCCCGCGTGGATGCGCACCGTGCCGCTCTCCCGCGTGTGTAGACTGAAATTCGGCACGGCCAAACAATTGCTCAAAGAAATCACTGTAATCACCGGCATCGCCACCCGTAAAACCACCCCCCTTAAACTCAAAGCCTTCATCCCAATTAGGGGGTGGCTTGAAATCTTGGCCCGATTTCCAATTAGTCCCCAATTCATTATAAGCCGCCCGTTTTTCAGGATCTTTGAGGACTTCATACGCTTCCCCCAACTCCTTGAATTTGGCTTCGGCATCAGTTTCCTTGCTGACATCGGGATGGTATTTGCGCGCCAGTTTCCGGTAGGCTCGCTTGACTTCATCTTGGCTGGCCTCGCGGGACAGTGCCATGATTTTGTAATAATCTTTATATTCCATAACAGTTCCTACTTGTTTTCAGGCCTTATAATTTGTGCAATATCGCTCGTTTTCATCAGTTATCACTGCTTTCATTCTCACGCCAACTTATTGCCGCTTATATAGGGTAGTGTTCGTCATTTTTCCATTATTGTCTTTCTAGCCGTTGCTCGGTCGCTAATATGGTTTGCGTGGTCTGTAACACCGTATCAGGATTAAGACTGATGGAATCTATACCAATCTCCACCAAAAACTCCGCCATATCAGGGTAATCTGATGGTGCTTGCCCACACAAGCCAATATGCTTGTGGTTACGGTGTGCCCCAATCACCGCCAGCCGGATCATTTCTTTAACGCCCGGATCACGCTCATCAAAATCAGCTGCAATAATAGCGGAATCCCTATCGATCCCTAAAGTTAGCTGGGTCAGGTCATTGGAACCGATGGAGAAACCATCAAAGTATTGGGAAAAAGCATCGATCTGAATAATGTTATTGGGGATTTCACACATCACATAAACTTGCAACCCCTTATTGCCCCGTTTCAGGCCGTGTTTTGCCATTGCCTCAAGCACATGCTCCGCTTCCTGCACACGGCGACAAAAGGGGATCATCAAGATGACATTGGTAAAACCCATGCCGTCACGCACCCGCTTCATGGCAGCACATTCCAGAGCAAAACCTTCTTCATAAGCAGGGTGTATATACCGTGATGCACCACGGAAACCGATCATCGGATTGGCTTCTTCAAATTCAAAATCCTTGCCACCCAGCAAAGCGGCATATTCGTTGGTCTTAAAATCCGACATGCGGACAATAACCGGTTTGGGGTAAAACGCGGCGGCGATAGTGGCGACCGCCTCAGAAAGACGCTCTATAAAGAAATCTTCCGGTTTTGCATAATTGCGGGTGAGTTGATTAAGTTGTGCAAGCACACGCTTATCTTGCACGCGCTCCGGATGGATCAATGCTAGCGGGTGTGCCTTAATGTACTCGGCAATAATAAATTCCATACGCGCCAAACCCACACCATCGTTCGGTAGAAATGATGTTTTAAAAGCCAACTCTGGGTTACCAAGATTCAGCATAATGTTGGTTTTAGGCTTTTTTAACGCCGTCAAATCCGTGGTCTTGCATTCAAAATCCAAACTGCCCTGATACACCTTACCGATATCGCCTTCTGCACAAGAGACGGTAATTATTGACTTATCCGCAATGGCCAGCGTGGCATTTTCGCAACCTATCACCGCTGGCACCCCAAGTTCACGGGAGATAATGGCGGCATGGCAGGTACGCCCACCGCGATTGGTAACGATGGCGGAGGCGATTTTCATCACCGGTTCCCAGTCGGGGGTAGTGATGTCGGCCACCAGCACATCGCCGGGTTTAAAGTCACTGAGCTGGTCAAGATGCACAATGATGCGAGCCTGGCCTGCGGCAATTTTGCTGCCTACTGCATGGCCGATGACAATGGGAGTATGCTGGCCTTTCAGAGCATAATTCTCCATCACCATACTGTTGTGTTGTGATACTACGGTTTCGGGTCGTGCCTGTACAATGTATAGCAGACCATCGACCCCGTCTTTTGCCCATTCCATATCCATCGGTCTGGCTAGCCCTGCTTTACCGCTATAGTGTTTTTCAATTTTAATGGCGTAATCGGCCAGCGTCAGCACGTCCTGATCGCTGATGCAAAAATGGCTGCGTTCTTCTTCTGAAGTGACCACATTGTGGACAGGTACACGGATGCTATCCTCGCCATACACCATCTTGATTTTTTTAACGCCCAGCGTGCGTTTCAACACCGCTCGAAAACCTTGTTCAAAGGTGGTCTTATGCACATAAAATTCATCGGGGTCGACTGCGCCTTGTACGACGTTTTCACCCAGACCATAAGCGCCGGTAATAAATACCACATCGGTGAATCCGGATTCGGTATCCAGCGAAAACATGACACCGCTGGCCTTTAAGTCCGAACGCACCATTTTCATGATGCCGATGGACAAGCCCAGCTTGAAGTGGTCAAAGCCTTGGTCGATACGGTAATGGATGGCGCGGTCGGTAAACAGGCTGGCAAAGCAACGTTTGCAAGCTTCCAGCAAGGCTTGTTCGCCGCGTATATTTAAAAAGCTATCTTGTTGGCCTGCAAAGCTGGCGGTGGGTAAATCTTCAGCGGTGGCAGAGCTGCGTACAGCAAGGCTTAAGCCCTCACCGTACTGGTCTTGCAATTGCTGATATGCCGCCACTATTTGCTGTTCAAGCAAGTTAGGAAGCGGGGCTGCATAAATAATGTCCCGCGCTTTCCGTGCGCGTATCGCCAAATCAGCGACATTGCCTGGATCAAGGCCATCCAGCGCTTGGTGCAAAGCCAGCCACGCATTGGCTTCATCCAGCATGTAGCGGTAGCCTTCAGCCGTCACGGCAAAACCGTTAGGAATGTTGATGCCCTGCGCAACCAGCGCACGGTACATTTCACCTAGGGACGCATTTTTACCACCCACCAGAGGGATATCATCAATACTGAGTTGGTTGAACCAGCGGATATAACTTTTTTGTTCAAGCATGTTTTTCTCCAATGCTATCGCTGTATGAGCTCAAAGCGTGATGCGTTCGCCTATTTTAGGAATATTGGCATGCCAACCGCACCGGTTAAAACAGGTTTGCAATGACAAGCTGGCATTTTTTTCGCCGTGTACCAGATACAAGCGTGGTTTAGGATCTTTAAAGTTACCCGCCCATTTCAGTAACTGAGATTGATCAGCATGCGCACTTAACGCACCCAGCGTATGGATATGCGCGGCAACATTCACTTCCGAGCCGAGAATTTTTAGTACAGACTTGTTACCATCCACCAACATCCGCCCCAAGGTGCCTTGCGCCTGAAAGCCCGCGATAATCACATGGGCGTTACGTCGCCATAGATTGTATTTAAGGTGATGGCGAATCCGTCCACCGTTACACATGCCGCTGCCAGCAATGATAATAGCACCGCCACTCAAGCGGTTAATCGCCATTGATTCTTGCGCCGTTTCAGAATACACCAGACCTTTGAGCCAGGTTTGCCAACCGTGCGGGGCGACTTTGGTGAACTCAGCATCGTCAATATTAAATAAGTGGGTGTGCTGTGCATAAATTTTACTGGCACTGATCGCCATCGGACTATCCAGATAAATCTGTTGCTGCGGCACACCCCCTAGTCTTTGAAGTTTGCCCAGCCAATAAATCAAGTCTTGGCTGCGCCCTACCGCGAAGGCCGGTATGATAACATTGCCGCCGGTTTGTGCCGCTTGCGCCAAAGTCTCGCGCAATTCAACCAGGGTATTTTCCAGTGGTTTGTGGTCACGGTCGCCGTAGGTGGATTCCAACAACAACACATCGGCCTCGGTGAGGATGTCAGCATCTCGCAATAACGGTGAATTGGGGTTGCCCAAATCGCCGGAAAACACCAGGGTTTTGCTGTCTTGACCATCTTTAATAACCAGCCGGACAATTGATGAACCCAGAATATGCCCTGCCTCATGGAAAGTGACGCTGATGCCAAGCAGAATATCAGCGGGGGTTTTATAGGCAACGGCAACTCTTAATGCCAACAAGGCTTCAACATCTTCCAGCTCATACAATGGCTCCAGCAATTCCTTGCCAGCGCGTTCACGGCGCTTATTTTCCCATTCGGTATCTTGCAGTTGCAGGTGTACGGCATCCTTGAGCATTAAATCCAGTAAGGGAAAGCTGGCTTCGGTCAGATACACTGAGCCTGTAAAACCTTCTTTAGCGAGCTTTGGTAAGCGGCCACAATGATCTAAATGCGCATGGGACAATACAACCGCATCAATCTTGGCGGGATCAAACGGAAAATCCAGCGTATTTTGCTTTTCAGTTTCCCTGTTGCCCTGAAACATGCCGCAATCCAGTAAGATGCGATAGTTAGCTGTTTCCAGTAAATAACACGAGCCAGTCACTTGGCCGGTTGCACCCAAAAAAGTAAGGTTTATCATGTTGTTTCCCCATTATTTGTAATACCGTTTAGGGCTTCTTGTCAACACACCGCTATCAATGCTTAATAGTATTGACAACCACCTGCGGCTAGCGCGTAAGTATTACAACAGAAATACCTAGGGAGTTTATGATCTTAATCAAATAATGTAGCAATAATGACCGTATGTTTAGGATTCATACACAAATCTATAGTCACTCAATAAGGACAGTAACGGAACAACTGCGCGGTGGCAATCGGATTAGATGCAAAGTAACCATGCAGATAGCTGGCGGTGAGTCTTTTAAGTTGAAAAATATTTTCACCCACAGAGGTATTATACAAACGCTCACCGGTTGCAATGGGTTTAAGCGCTGTTTCAATGAGCGAATGGTGAAAGGTATGACAGCGCATCATCCCCCTGGCATGGGTGCAGACTGATACCCCAAGCCCTGCAACCGATTTTGCATAACGGCATGGCCAGATATTAGGCCAGCCATCGCCCCCCGCTCTCCCACTTTGTTAGTAATCGACTCCAGCAAATATAATAGCCCGCCGCATTCTGCGTAAATCAGTTTGCCTTGCTCAAAATGGCTGTGCAGTGCAGCCTTCATGGAGACATTATTTTGCAACGTTACTAAATGTAGCTCAGGATAACCACCGGGTAAATAAAGGCTATCAACATCGGGTAATTGCGTATCTGCCAACGGTGAAAAGAACACCAGCGTCGCACCCATTGCTCTCAGGGTATCCATATTGGCAGGGTAAATAAACGAAAAAGCCTTATCACAGGCAATGCCAATGCGGATACCGGATAACAGTAGCGGTACTGGTTTTGCATCCGGTTTAATAAATGTGACCGCATCCGGCGTAGCAGTATTACTGTCTGAAGGGATAAATAATTTGATATTCATAAAATATTTATGATACCGTATGTGGTATGAATAAAATCATCCTTGATACCAATGTCTTGTTTTCCGGATTGTATTCCGCCAACGGCGCATCCTATAAAATACTGGGGTTGTTGGCGGCTGGAAAGCTACACACGGTGATATCCACACCGTTATTGTTCGAATACGAAGATATTTTGAAACGTAACCAGACCTTACTGCAATTAGCTAATGATGACTGTGAAGTCATTTTGGATAATGTATGCAGTTTCAGCCGCCACCAAAAAGTGTATTTTTTATGGCGGCCGTTTTTGCCGGATCCCAAAGATGATTTGGTATTGGAGCTGGCGGTCGCTGCCGGTGTCCCTACCATTGTGACCCATAACCTGAAAGATTTTACCCGCGTTGGCCAATTCGGCATTGAAGCCATCACACCAAAAACCCTGTTGGAGCGTTTACCATGAGTGCATTAAGCCTACGTTTACCGGATTCCATCCACCGCCATATCAAAGAATTGGCGAATAAGGAGGGCGTATCCATTAACCAGTTCATCGCCAGTGCCGTCGCTGAAAAAGTGTCCGCCATTGCCACCGAAGATTATTTGCGGGCGCGTAGCGAGCGTGCTAATAAACCGGCTTTTCAGGCCATCCTGGCTAAAGTGCCGTTGCGTGAGCCGTTGCCTGGGGATGAATTGTAATTTTAAGTAGGCTGGATTCGTGAGTGGTTCCCTCCCGATTGTGTAACCAATGCGTTAATCCGGTTTTCCTTTTTATTCAAACAGCCGTATAAAACCCACGGTATAACAATAACGTTGTACGTAAGTCCCTTTTAAATCCACTCGCAGACCGCCCATGAACATTATACACGGCACTTGGCTTCCCAAAGACACCGCCGACTTCATCCAATCCGGCACATTTTATCTGTGGGTGGAAAGTGATGAAGCCCCAGCAAAAATCAAGGCCCCATTGCATCCACAACACTTACCAGAGAAACCCTGCCTGGAATTTTTAAAGACCGAACTGTTGCTCAATCCCACCCGATCAGGGCAGGGCGAATTACTGTCACTATTGTTGCCGACTGTTGAGGGAAAGCCGCTGCCATCACCCGAACTACAATCGGTTGATGTAACAGGCATGATGACGCTGCAAGACTGGCAGGTTTATGGCTTTCCCTTGGAAGCGCCCCTAAAAACCATCAACAACATCCACTTTCTGTGTTGTTACCAGGCCAGCCATAGCCGTGTTGGCAGTGATTTTTTGTTTTGGTATTATTTCAGCCAATCGCTCAAACACATCCTAGCCAAAGACCAGTACCTGCCGCTGCTCATCAGCAAAAAAGCCGGTAAAAGCACCGAGTTTTACCGGCGCTGGCAAGCGGTGTCCGGCAATTATGAGCAATTGATCCATAGCGCCGTTGCCCAGATGCCCTTGGCGTGCAGCCAGCACTATCAGCCGGAATCGTTGTTACGGCATTTTGCCGAAGTGGTTATTGATGAACTGCTGAGTACAGCGGCGGCCGATATGCCTCAGGTTTTCACTAAACGGATTCAGGATGAATTTTTGGCCAGCATGTTGCTGCACAAACATTCTGCCAAGCCGCTGCAAACCAGCCTGAAACTGCCCGATGAATTTAAATACTGGTTCCAATGGCAGCAAAAACTGTTAGGCGGCGAACAACACAGCAGCTTGCAGTTAGGCTTGCAATTGCTGGAAGCCAGTGCTGAACAGGTTGACGAGTGGCGGTTGGTGTTCTTTCTGTCTTCACACCAAGACCCGTCGCTTAAACTGGATTTGGACGATTATTGGGATGAAAAAAACCATTTCAATAAAGCCTTGCAAAAGCAGTTTGGCAACAACATCGAACAGCAACTATTGATACAGCTTGCCCTGGCGGCGCGTATTTATCCTACATTGTGGCAGGGCATGGAAGGCAGTGAGCCGGACAGCGTGCGGCTCAACCTGGATGCTGCGTTTGATTTCCTGAAAGAAAGCGCCTGGATATTGGAGGATGCCGGTTTTAAGGTCATTGTGCCGGCCTGGCTGACACCCAAAGGCCGCCGCCGTGCCAAAATTCGCCTGCGCTCAAGTGGCAAAAGCCCATCCAAATCGGCCAGTTCAACCAGTTATTTTTCCATGGAGAAACTGACTAATTACCAGTATGAACTGGCCATTGGCGATACCACACTCACACCGGAAGAATGGCAACAACTGGTCGACAGCAAAGCGCCATTGATCCATTTCCGTGGCCAGTGGATGGAACTGGACCGCGACAAGATGCAGGAAATGCTTAGCCTTATGCAGCAACAAAATAATGATGTGCCGGAAATGACGGTGCAGCAGCTGCTAAAAAAACTGGCCGAGGAATCTGACAGCTTTGAGCTGGATGTCCATGACAGCCTGGCACAGATGCTGGAAAAACTCGCCGACAACAGCCAACTGGAAGCCATCGACAATCCCAAACAACTGAATGCCGAACTGCGTGAATACCAAAAGCGCGGTGTGTCCTGGTTGCGCTATCTGGAAAACTTAGGATTAAACGGTTGTTTGGCCGACGACATGGGCTTGGGTAAGACCATGCAAGTCATCACGCTGCTGGTACTGGAACGCGAACAAAGCCAACCGGCACCGACCCTGCTGATTGTCCCTACCTCGGTGATCGGCAACTGGCAAAAAGAAATCGACAAGTTTGCCCCGCAGTTGACCACCCTGATCCATCACGGCAGTGCGCGGGAACAGAACACCAAAGCCTTCAAAAAGCTGTGCGGACAACACGATGTGCTGATTACCTCGTACACGCTGGCTCGTAAGGATGCAAAATTGCTGGGTGCGTTGCATTGGCGGCGCATTGTGCTGGATGAGGCGCAAAACATCAAGAATCCGGTCGCCGCGCAAACCAAAGCCATCTTAAAACTGAATGCCGATTCGCGTTTGGCACTGACCGGTACGCCGGTGGAAAACCGTCTGATGGATTTGTGGTCGATCTTCAATTTCCTCAACCCGGGCTATCTGGGCAAACAGGCGCAGTTCCGCAAGCTCTACGAACTGCCGGTGCAGCGCGATAACGATCCGATCCAGTCGACTATCCTGAAAAAGCTCATCCAGCCGTTTATTTTACGGCGTCTGAAAACCGACAAAAACATCATCAAAGATTTGCCCGATAAGATTGAGAACAAGATTTACTGCAACCTCAGCAAGGAACAGGCTTCCTTGTATGAGGTTGTGGTACAGGATGTGGTGGCGCAACTGGAAGAAGCCGACGGCATCCAACGCCAGGGCTTGATGCTGTCCACCCTGATGAAGCTAAAACAAATTTGTAACCACCCCATGCAGTTTTTGCAGGACGGCAGCGCCTTCACCCCAGAGCGTTCCAACAAGCTGGAGCGTATCGGTGACATGCTGGAAGAGGCGATGGCACAAGGTGACAGCGTGTTGGTGTTTACTCAGTTCACCGAAATTGGCGAACACCTGAACCGCTACCTGGCCAAGGAAAAGCATTATAAGACCCATTATTTGCACGGTGGCACCTCGCGGCTTAAGCGCGAACAAATGATTGCCGATTTTCAGGATCCCGATACCGGCCCTGCGGTGTTCATCCTGTCGCTGAAAGCCGGTGGTGTCGGCATCACCCTGACCGCCGCCAACCATGTGTTCCATTTTGACCGCTGGTGGAACCCTGCGGTTGAAAACCAGGCCACCGACCGGGCCTTCCGTATCGGCCAGCAAAAGAATGTCTTCGTGCATAAGTTCATCACCCTCGGTACTTTGGAAGAGCGCATCGACCAGATGATAACCGACAAACAAAAAATGGCCGACAGTATTGTCGGCAATGACGAAAGCTGGCTGACCAAACTCGACAACCAGGCCTTTAAGGAACTGATTGCCCTCAACAAACACAGCATCATGGAGAACTAAGATGAGCAAGTTTGCCAAAACCTGGTGGGGCGAGCGTTTTTTATCTGCCCTGGAAGCCTTTACCGACCGTGGCCGCCTGGAGCGGGGGCGGTCATATTCCACCGACAACCGCATCAAGCAATGGCTGCTGAAAGACGGCAAGGTCGAGGCCAAGCTGCGCGGTAACATCAATGCCTATTTTGGCGTGTATAAGGAGCCGACCTATAAAGTCAGTGTACAAATGGCGCATCTTACTGAAGCGCAATGGCAAAAAATCATCAAGCAACTCACGCAACGCGCCAGCTTTATCGCCCGGTTGCTGCTCAACGAAATCCCTGAAAACATTGAAAGCGTGTTTGCCGATGCCGGTGTGCATTTGCTGCCCAAAAACTACAAGGATTTTAAGGTGTCCTGCGATTGCCCGGATTATGCCGTACCGTGCAAGCATATCGCTGGGGTTTGCTACCGCTTGGCGGGGCAGTTGGATCAAGACCCGTTTTTGTTGTTTGAAATGCGCGGCTTGGCCTCTGAAAAACTGTTGCGGCAATTGGCTGAATCACCATTAGGCAAAGTGCTGAGCGATGCCAAAAGCAATGCAACGGCTGAACTGATGCCGGTGGACAGCTTTTTTACCCGTCCCATCTCTATAAAATTACCCAAGGACATCAGCCTGAAAGGTTTTTGGCACGGCCAGCAGCCCTTGCCTCAAAGCATAGAACCCAGTACACCTGCCACCATTCCGGCCATGCTCATCAAAAAGGGCGGTGATTTTCCGGCGTTTTGGCAAAAGCAGGGCTCGTTTATTGAGGTGATGGAGGATTTTTATGTCAGGATGCGGAAGAATGTTTTGAGAGGCTTGTGATTTTTTGTGTACACTGCAAAGTGATAAAACAGGAGTGAAGAAAGTATGTATCAAATCAATTTTGGTGAGCTTAAATCAAAAAAGAACAACCTGTGGTATCGCCGTAAGGGACACGATACAGTGGTGGTATTCGTACACGGAATTTTCTCGGATAGCCAGTCATGCTGGACGCATAAACTGAAAAATTCAACCAAGCGCAAATTCTGGCCTGATTTGATTGGGGAAGACAAGCGGCCACCATTCAAGACCTTGGACATCTTCCTTGGTGGATATTTTACTAACAAGTTCACATCAGGTTCTTACGACATTTCTAACTGTGCTAGTGAGCTAGTTTCGGCACTTGAGCGCAATGACACTTATGAAAACCCAACGGTTCTGTCCTATCCAAATATTGTCTTTGTTTGCCATAGCTGCGGAGGCATTATTACACGCTATATGCTGGTTAATGAACGCGAAAAATTTGCGGGGAAGCGCATAGGATTGATACTAATGGCATCTCCTTCAGATGGCTCTAAGCTAGCTGACAAGCTGGCTGCTTTCGCAGGCTTCTATGGACAAAAACTTGGTAGGCAATTGATATGGCAGAACGATAGCTTGAGTGACCTTGATGATCGCTTCAAAAACTTGGTACATAACAAGAGTCGTAATTTTGAATTAGATGGCATTGAAGCTTATGAGAATCATTCTATCTTGCCCAAAAGCTTGAGACTTCTTTTTCCCATCAACAAAAAAGTAGTAAATAAAATGTCGGCTTGCAAATACTTTCCTTATCCTCGCTTATTGCCTGATACAGATCATTTTTCAATTGTAAAACCAGATCATCTTGAACATCCAGCACATAAACTACTCCTTGATTTTTTATCTGAATTTAATAATAGTGAAGCCTTGCCACCACACATCAAAGAGTCTTCCCCAAAACCTGATAATAAACACCCATTTCTAATTTTGGAGGAAAAAACAAATTTCTCAAAAAAGCTAAAAAATGAATTATTTAATAACTATATTTGTACTAATAAAAATTATCACGATGTTACACGTACAGATCTTGGTAGGCTATATAGAACATACCTGGATGTGTTTATTAAAAGTAATGAGCGATACTTGTTAACAATTCATATTGAAGAAGGTAAAGACTGTTTGTTTGAACCATTTGAAAATAAATTTCTTGATGATTTAAAAAATAAAGATAAGCACATGATTTGTTTTGAATCAGGCTATAACTTAAGAAATAAAAGCTCGCAAGTGATGACTATTGAAAGTAACCATGAACAGGCCATTATCAATTTATTAGATAACATGCTCGACAAATTATTGGATATAAAACTGGACAAAGTATATTTTGTTACCTTATTAGGCCCTCAAAAACATTCAATTATTGAAAAAAGACGTAATAAACAATTAGAATTTTTAAACTATATTCTTTTAGCTAAAAACAATCATGCAACTCCAGAAAAAACTTTTGATTATAATCCAGAGTTCAAAGTAAAAATTGAAAAATTTCTAATTAAATTTAAAAATATCCGTATTTCATCAACTCCTTGTGGTTGGAGAATGAAAGAAATAATAGATAATAAAGAACTAATAAATATAGGAATTGTGGAAATACTAAATGAATATTTTGAGCAGAGTAATATATTAGAGCAGGGTAATATAAAAGATGATAAGTGCATCTGTTTTATATGCGTTAATGATGATATGGTAATTGATGTCAAAGACTATATTAACCGAGAATTTCCAAGAATAAATTTGAAGAAATCAAATATTTATTTTTATGGTTTCGACGGTACAGATGAAATGATAAAAGCGCTAGAATCAGAAATAAAAGGCGCGACAGTTCAAGTTGATTTTTCTAAAATCGCAGAAGAAACCGATAACGTATTAAAAAATCCCCATCTATACTTCGATGGATCAGATCGGATTAAAATAATTGATACCAAAATTTTTACTGGCTACAATCCTCCATCATAAGATAAAAACCATGAAAATTTTAAAATTACCCAATTCATCAACTGCCGATGTACTTAGTTTTTTAGACAAAAATAACTTTCCTATAAGTTCAATTTTAAGTAATCCCATATCTGCAATAGAAGGGATGGCTTCCCACGTTAATGGTAAATTTGTAGGGGTTTGCGCTCGCGAATGCGTCGGTTGTTCTGCGGATGCCATACCCCCAAAAAATGCCAAGGATGGAATAAAGCTACTTACACCCTCTTTGTTGAAAGCAATTTTTAATCTAGCTCAAAAACTTTCTGTTGAAAAAACCGAAATTTTTTCTACAACCCGATTAAATCTCTTTAGTGGTTCTAACGAATTAGATCATCCTTATTGTATTGACTTAAGAAGACTAACATCATCATATTTTCAAAAACAATATGGGCATCCTTATGGCTCAATTTCCTCTGACCTTATTTTTCATTCATCACCTACAATTAGGTTTAAAAAAAACTTACAAAAAATTCTTGATGAGCCCTTATTATTTGATAATATTTGTGTAGCGGTGGATGAACAAATACCTTTTAGAAATAAGGATGAGTATGATAAATATTTACATACATTAGTTTGGGTTTGGCAAACACTTAACGCAGCGCTTAAGATGCAGTTAAAACACTCACGAGAAGAAAAGCACGGAACACCACGAGTTATTCTTAATTTACTATTACCTTCGCCAGAAAACAGTTACCGTGATCCGTATCAACATATCTATCCAGGCGGACCGCGTAGAGCAACTACCTACAAGGAATTAACAGATAGGTATGTAAAACCGTTTGTTGGAAAGCTTATTAGAATCGATGACCCTATTCCATCACATCATGTATTTACAACTTCAATCGGTACGTTGGAATATATTGAAGATTCAAAGGTATTTATTTCTGAAGCTGTATATGAGCCAGTAGGTAGGGCTAATACTTTACTGGGAACACCTTTTTTGTTTTCTAAGGAAACAGTTTTCTTGCCTTGTATTAGGACAAAAATTTACCCAATTGACGAATCATCATTTGTTATACGAGGTTGTTTAGCCCCAAATCGATATTCAGATGGTGAAATCTCCTGGGAACAGGTTAACAAACCATCTTGGATAGATCAACTTGAAGACTTTATACTTGATATATCTAATTATCGAGAAGATAGCAAGGCATCTTCTAGCTATTCTTGACCATGCCAACACTCTGAAAAACATCTAAATCAGCCACACCGCACCAAACCAACTCCCGCCAATATGTGGTATAGCGCGATGCCATCTTTTCATCCATGGGTTCCAGGTTTTATCAAAACCCGTCGTCGCTATTGAGACAGCTTTCGCAAAACGCCGGTTAATCCGGTCAATGACATCCATCAACGGGTGGTTTACAGTATGCCATCGTCATCGATAAAATCCAACAAATCACACTGCCCAAATGTAGATACTGGTTTATGCTCTAAGCAGACATTGAGTTATATTAACTTCCAATTGATGCTGACACTTCAGGCTACTTGTTTATCTCATCATTCAAATAATCATGAATTAAGAGCTTATTATCTTTTAAAGAGTAATCTTTTATGTATTCAATGACCTTTATCTCAGTTTGCGTTTCTGAAAACTCTAGACCTTTGGTTACCGTTTCCTTAAAGATTGCCCTATTAATAATGGCTGGCTCGTAGGTCGGGTCTAATGCGATAGCTCTGTCGAAAGCCTCCATCGCCTTCTTCTCCTCGTTTAAATGGGCATAACAAAGACCCATATTGCCATAAGTCTGTGGTGCTGTTGGGTTGATTATGATGGCTTCTTTATAGCCGACAATTGCTTTTTCCCATTGTTTATCCTGCATTAACTCAAAAGCGGCATTAAATTTCTTCAGACTTACAACATACTCATCTAATTTAAGCCCTGTTTCTTTATAAGTGATCTGCTCAAAATCACCTAAAAGTTCCTTTGCCTTCCCAACAGCTTCGTCTCTAATATCACCCAATTCGATGACTTTACGTAACGAATAAACCATTTCTATAATATCCAATTTTTTCTGCGCACTAAGGGCTCTATTAAACCAACTGTCAACATAATAGGGATATATTTCTATTGATTTATCGAAGCACGCTATTGCTTCAGCATATTGCCCTTTAAATGCATGAAGGGTTCCCATAGCAAAATGAATGGTGTATAAGTCAGCATTGTCTTTCATTAATGAACGGATAACAATCTCTCCACCAGCAATATTACCTGCTGCAACCATCCTTAAAGCGCGATCAATTTCATCATCAACCTCTGGTGCTAACCGTATAGTAAAATGTCGGGGTGATTTCTGGGATTTCTCAATGGCAAACTTTTGTGAGTCTTTATAATATGAACAGCCTTCACATTCCGAGTTGCGTGTTTCAGCACAACAACGAGGGCAAATGAGCGTCATACCCTTTAATAAGCACCCACGTTGACCCTTTGCATTTGAGCAAATATTACATTTTTGTTTCATACACTTCCGCTAATTATCAATTTCATTGATATTTTATACATTTCCACCGGCAATATAATTATTTTTCATCCCTCAATATCAATACCGACAGAACATGATTAGTTTGAACGTCAGGTTTGCGCTGAAACCAGATGCCCCTGAACCCACTCAGCCCCACTAGTGCAGGCGTAATACCTGCTGGTATGATATTCCCGCAACAGATTAATGTCTTGTTTGGTGAACTCATGCTGTGGTGGGTATGGTGTAGGATAACCTCAACGTTGTTTAGCACCACCCGAAAACGCGCACCCGGCGTTGGTTCTACGCTGGAGCCTAAGTGGTGGAGCAATGCCCTAATTTCCCGCCAGTGGATACTGCAACTTAACCGCCAACCAGTGAAATGACTATAGATTTACGCTACTTCCTGCCCAACAGCATTAAATCACACCGCACACAAACCAGCTCCCGCCAATTCGTGGTATAGCGCTGTGACATCTTTTCCGCCCTGGGTTTCCAGGTTTTATCTAAACCCGTCGCCGCTATTGAGACAGTCTTGGGAAAACGCCGGTTAATCCGGTCAAGCACTTTCCTTAATTAATTTGATTGCTTTAATCAAAATAAACCATGCTGTCAAAACGTGGATGTCCACATGGAGATATAAAAACCCGCATGCCACGACTTCCCACTAAACCCGTTGCGCGTAGCCAAGTCTCGACCATATCGGCCAAGCTGTAAACACATCCCGTATGTCAAAACACCGTAAGTTATTGTTGCTAAGACATTCAGTAAGCTGTTTGTCTTATTTTTTGTGCCATCCTCATTCCATTATTTTCCCACTAACAAAAACTGTCCTATTTGGAAGGACGGTTTTCGCTAGGGTTTTTAAAAAAATTGCGTAAATTATGCCTCCGAGTGGTGGACTTAAGGGAGGTTGACTCATGCGTGCATTTTTATTTCTAACGGTCGGCCTTTTAGTGGCCAATTCAGTAGCTGCTGATCCGGAAGGCGAACGTGAAGCCCTGGCGCGGGTGGCGCATGAACTGGATGCCTTGGCACCGATGATCGCCGAAGCAGAGGCTCAGGCCGACCCCGATGC
>NZ_FUKI01000118.1 GCF_900163755.1 Crenothrix polyspora
AATGACAAGTCGGCACTTAAGTCTAAATCAAAATTTAACGGGAGGGTAGCCGCTCAATGTGAGCTGTTATGTTTGTTTTTTTGTTAGTTGTTAGCAATGCTGCTGATTTTTCTGCCGGTATTTTAGTGGTGCCCGAAGGTTTTATTATCTTAGTTAATGGCGCTTTTTTAGGAGGCAAAGATTTTAAGGGTATTGTCTTTATGGCCGATAGTTTGGGTGTAAAGACATTTTTTATTGGTTTTAATGTCGTTCTTTTTATATTGGTAGGTCTAAGTGCTTTAAATGGTTTAGGCGGTATACTCGGCTTAGCTATTGCTGGATTCGGCTGTACGGGCGTTGCAATAACAGGCTTAGCAGTGGTCAGCGGTTGTGTTGCGACAACAACGCTGGCACTGGGTAATGGCTGCGCAGGTATAGCAGGTATTTCTGCTTTAACGACGGCTGTTTTATTCATTAAAGGCGACAATACCGGCTTTAAAAATTTAATGATTTGTACCGGTAATGAGCTGGTGAAATGATATTGGCCGGCATTAGGACCTTCGACGTAAGCGGTGATAACACCAAAAAAACGTTCACCCAAGAAAAAAGTAAACACCGCAGCACGGCTAATAAATTTAGATTCTATCAAGCGACCGCGCTCACCCCATATTTGTTTGCGGTGGTCACCGGTGCCGGTTTTGCCGCCAACTATTAATGCTTTGCCATTTTCATCGGTATAGACACCTCTTAGCCTTGATGCTGTACCTGCTTCAACAACGCCGGCTAGCGCACTGCGTGCCGCAATAGCCACTTCAGCTGGGAAAATACGTTCGCCTTTTTCAGCCGATTTTTTTAAAATCGTTTCATAAGGTGTGTCTTTGGCAAATTGCAGACTATCAAAACGCACGAAAGGCATTTTAATACCGTCGTTACGTATAATGCCCATCAATTCCGCTAGAGCAGCTGGTCTGTCGCCGGATGCCCCAATGGATGTGCCGTAGGAAGGTGTTAAACGGTCAAATGGGTAACCGACACGTCGCCACGCGGCATGTACTTTTTTAAAGGCTTCTTCTTCTAGTAACGACATAATACGCCGATGTTGACCGTGTTTTTTATTGCTTTTTAACAGCCATCGGTAAACATCCAGTCGTTCGCGGGTACTGGCCGCTATAATCTCCTCGCGGGTTGCTGTTGGATTTTTAGCTAAATAACTGACTAACCATAACTCCAAAGGATGTACTTTTACGATGTAACCTTGATCTTGCAAATCAAAATTTCTGGGTGAGTACTTATCGTAAAGCTCGTAAATATCTTCGCCAGCCATCTCGGCTTTAGAGGTATTTTCAGTTAAAAATTGTGTGAGCTGACTGACATCATGGTCTGGGTAAATAGCTTGATACAACATGGCTAAACGTGCAGGTTTCGCTACTACTTTTTGGGTAAGTAATTTTAATGCCTCAAGTGGTTTTTTACCTTGATAACGGGCATAAAAACGTTGCAAATAAACCCGTGCTTCACGATCAGCAAAACGCTCTAAATATTCTTTTTGTCTGACATCATTGGGGTCATCTATCCACAATGCCATGCCGTCGGGTTTGTACATATGGTGGTAAACAATGTCACGCATCATACGGATAAACACTAAGTTGACGGAATCTTTTAATGCGTGCCGAACAGTCAATATTTTGCCGTTATCGCCTTTATTAAAATTGTTAAAATGATGCACGCCGCCGCCAGTGTAAAAGCCTTCATAAGGGCTGGCGGAGTATTTACGTTCCAGTGCTTCGTAAAGCAAGTCTTGCAAATTGATGTGTGGTGAGGCTAATAAATGCTCTTTAACCCACGTTGACAAATAATCACGCGGATGAAATTGCAGGTTTTTTAATTGCTCTACGCTAAGACCTTTATATTTTTTATGTAATTCGGCCAAAATTTCCAGGTAATGCACAGTGGTTCTGAGTTTGGAGGTTGAGCCTAAGTCGATGCGAATACCTTCGTTAATGTCTAACGGTTGGTCAAAGTTATCGGTTTGTATGCGTAATAAATTGCCTTTATCGGTGCGTTCAAACAACATCAAACTGTAAACGATTGCCGACAAATCTATATTACCACTGAGCATGCGTGTGCCAAACAGTCCGGCATTAATGGCTTCTTTAGGGTTATTTAACTGGCGTAAGGCGGCGGTAACTTGTTGCTGAACTTTATAGTCAAGTGTGGTTTTAACAATTAAATCTAAACGATCCAATTCGTAGTTAGATTTTGCGCCTAAGGCTTTAGTCAAGCGTGTTCTGAGTACAGATTGGGTCTTTTTTTCGACCATAAATTGGTTCGGCGCTTTGTCTGTACGGAGCTGGCGCTTGATTTTAACTTTTAAGGCCGCGTCGCGCAGTGCGGGTGAAATGACACCTTGCGTTGTTAACAGACGTAAATAACTATCCGCTAATGTTTGCAGTGTATCGTAGCCACGGCCTAACAAATAGGTAGGGCGACGTTGCGACAATAAGATACTTAGCACTTGTCGGTAGGCCTGTGCTTGCTGTGAGGTTATCGAACCTAATTTAAGCGCGTTTGGGTTTAATAAACGATTGGTTTCAGCAAAATCCGCATCAAACCAAGCCGATAAGCCATCGCCTAAACCGTGAACTTCACCGGCTCTGGGTGTTGCTGCCAGTGGCATGGAATTTAAATAGGCGTGAGCAATTTCCTGGCGCATTTGTAGCGTATTGGGGCCTAATAAATAAGCACGTATAGAAGCGCTACTCATTTGCTTAAATTTATCGCTGAGCGAATTGGTAAAGCCATTGGGCGAATGACGGTATTTTTCAATTTGGGTCGCCAGTGTGCTGCCACCAGGAACATTGCCATTCAGCCCAAATTTGTGCGCAATCATTTGTAAGCTGGCAAACCCTAAACGATCCCATTCAACAGCAGGGTTAATCGTGGGGTTGTTTTCGCTCAGGAGCTCACGGTTTTCAATGTATAACAAGGTGTTGAGAATAATCGGCGGGATATCAGCAAAATTGCCGTAGCCGTGCGCGGGGTAAAGATTAGAAAATACTGGCTGATCGCTGCGATCAGCAATAACAAGCCCACCCTGAGTTTTTTCACGGTAAATAGCAAACAGTCCTGAATCCATAAGACTGGTCATTTTTGCCGATGCGGAGGCTTGTGCGGCAATGGTATAGCCGTTTTTTTGTAGGCGCTGCAACATGTCCGGTAAAGCCGAATAACCTAAACGCAGATCATACGGGCCATTGCCAGGATAGCGTATGGAGTTGCTAGGCCCAGAATCCAGGGTGTAACTTAATTGTTGACTAATCTCCGATAAATAACGCGCTTGATACTTGGAGGTGGCAACTTCTTCTCGTACCAGTTTAACCAGTATAAAAGCAATAACAGCCAACCCTAAGAGGGTATATAACGTTAAAAAATGGCGAATGCTTCCTCTATCTTTCTGCATGAAGGGGTAGTGTGCTTAAATCATAACAATGTTTCTGTGCATTCATTTGTTTGCGGTGCAAATAGCCGAAACGAGTCAGGTATTTTGCTTTTGATTTTATTAAAGTAAATATGACCCCTTTATTGCCGTGTTAGGCGCTTATAGCGTTACTATAGGGGGGATAAAACAGGCTGTGTGACTGATATATTTATAGCTAATTATACTCTATCTTCAATTTTTTTTTAGCTATTGTGTCAAGTAAAAAATAATCAGTGGAAATACGGAAGCCCTCTAACCAGCATGTTCGATTAATTATAGTCAGCTTTCTGTAATGTGATAGACATTACAAGTAGTAAAAAAACTTTCGTTTACTTACAATAACCCGCTAAATAACTTTTATCGCTCTAAATTCAGACTGTGTTTATCGTCTGTTTAGACAGGCGATCTAATCAAACGTAAAAATCTATGGCACAACACACTCTTACGCTGGGTATTCCAGGTTTCACTTATGCTGATCTGTACGATTCAGCGCAACTTAACGCATTGTTGGCCGTTTTCGATGCGTCTGTCAACAAACACGATGCTGAGTTATATCATAGTTTTATGACATATCGGCAATCGCAAGGTGCAGAGATGGCACCTGAGCTTATTTCTGATTTATTGGTGCGTATGGCACCTTATGTCGGCCAGTTTGTAGCAACTTTGTTTAATGTCACTGAACAGCACCAGCAGCAAAAACAGCATATCACTCAGGAAATAGAGTCGATTTTTGCCTATAAACGCGATGTGGTTGAAAAACTGGATTTCGTGTTTAAAGGCCAGGATATTGCTGAGTGGACGGATATTGAGCAGATTAAGACACAGTTTGAGTTATTAGTAGCGACGGGTTTCCCTGAAGCCAATCAAGATACCGATGCAGAGCGCCGTGTGGCAGCAGCAGGTGCGGTAATTGGCAAATTATCGGCGCACTATAAATTAATCGCCAAAAATAAGCCCAGTGATTACGACAACGCCGACCAAGTAGCGGAAATGTTACGCGGCAAACTGGCCGAAAACAGTGCGGCAGTGGTTGAGTTTAAAGACATTATTGCGCGACAAGAACCGGCTGAATTTATCGAAAGCTTAATGATTATTGTGCAACGCTGGAGTTTTTTGGCCAAGCACAACCCTGAGTTGACCGGCACATGGCTGAGTTTCAAGTTTCCTAAAAAACGTGATTTTGAACATCTGGTAGAACACGATGTGGTTGATCGTGGTGAATTTACCGCCTGGATGGGCGAGCAGCAACACCGGCGTTTCCGTGACGGCTTTAAGCTGACCGACCCGCGTTTTAATGAGCGCCAATCGCTGTCGGAAGTGGATCACTGTATTTATTGCCACGAGCGCGACACCGATTCCTGCTCCAAAGGTATGCGCAATAAAAAAACCAATACCTTCAAGGTTGATCCTTTGGGCGTGACCACTACCGGTTGCCCGTTGGATGAAAAGATTTCCGAGATGCATTTAGTCAAACGCGGCGGCGACAATATTGGTGCGTTGGCGATTATCATTGTCGATAATCCCATGTGCCCCGGTACCGGCCACCGTATCTGCAATGACTGCATGAAAGGCTGTATCTACCAAAAAACCGATCCGGTCAATATCCCGCAAATTGAAACCAATGTGCTGACCGACGTGTTGTTCATGCCCTATGGCTTTGAAATTTACAGCTTGTTGACGCGCTGGAATCCGCTCAATGTCACGCGTCCGCACATGCTGCCCTATAACGGCAAGAATGCGCTG
This sequence comes from Crenothrix polyspora, assembly GCF_900163755.1. Taxonomy (GTDB): domain Bacteria; phylum Pseudomonadota; class Gammaproteobacteria; order Methylococcales; family Methylomonadaceae; genus Crenothrix; species Crenothrix polyspora. The sequence goes on from NZ_FUKI01000118.1 coordinate 5,201, forward strand.
GTGGTGGGTTTAGGCCCTGCCGGATACACCATGAGTCATTATTTGCTTAACGAAGGTTTTGGTGTGGCAGGTATTGATGCGCTGAAGCTTGAGCCTTTGCCGGTAGAATTAACCGGTGATGCCGATAGCTTACCGACACCGATTGCCGATTTTAACGACATCTACGAAGCGCTTGACCAGCGCACGCTGGCAGGTTTTGGTGGCGTGGCCGAATACGGCATTACCGTGCGCTGGGACAAAAACTTTTTGAAAGTGATTTACCTGACTTTGCTCAGGCGGCAAGCGTTCCGTGCTTATGGCGGCGTGCGTTTTGGCGGCACGTTAACCATTGACGATGCCTGGTCTATGGGCTTTGACCATATCTGTCTGGCTTCGGGTGCAGGTAAGCCGACCATTATTGATTTGAAAAACAATTTGATGCGCGGTATCCGTAAAGCCTCAGATTTTTTGATGGCTTTGCAATTGACTGGCGCGGCCAAGTCGTCATCGCTGGCCAATTTGCAGGTGCGCTTGCCAGCCGGTGTTATTGGGGGTGGCTTAACGGCGATTGATACCGCTACGGAATTGATGGCGTATTATCCGGTGCAGGTGGAAAAGCTGTTAAGCCGTTATGACACCTTGTGCAATATCTACGGTGCGGATGTTGTGCGCAGCCGTTACGATGTGGAAGAAACCCTCATACTGGATGAGTTTTTAGCACATGGCAAAGCCATACGCGGCGAGCGCCAGCGTGCGGAAGCGGCTAACGAAAAGCCTAACTTCCAGCCTTTGGTTGAAGCGTGGGGCGGTGTCACCTTATTCTACCGCAAAGGCATGAAAGACGCTCCGGCGTACCGGCAAAACCACGAGGAAATCCACGAAGCCCTGCAAGAAGGTATTGCCCTTACTGAAGGCATGAGCCCTAAAAGTGCGCTGGCCGATGAATACGGCCATTTGAATGCGGTGGAATTTGAAAAAATCGTGCAGGAAGATGGGCGCTGGAATAATTCAGGGCAGATTGTCAACGTGCCATTGCGCAGCTTGTATGTGGCGGCGGGCACGTCGCCCAATACCATCTATGAGAGTGAATACCCCGGCACGTTTGCGATGGACAAGTATTTCTTCCAGCGCTATGAGCCGGAATGGTCGCAAGGTGATTTAAAACTGGTGCCGATGGCCGATGAGACTGCACCCAAATTGGGCAAGCCTGCGCCGTTAACTTCGTACCAAAAAGACGGTAAATTTATCAGTTTTTACGGCGATAACCATCCGGTGTACGCTGGTAACGTAGTGAAAGCCATGGCCAGCGCCAAGAACGGTTACCCGTATGTGGTCAAATTGTTTGAAAAGGAATTGGCTAAGCTTAACCCTGCCGAGCAAATCCAGCGCGATGCGGCTTTAAAAGTCCTGTTTGCTAAGCTGGATGAGGCGTTTACCGCGACGATTGTTGCCATTAACCGGCTGACCCCGACGATTATCGAAGTGGTGGTGAAAGCCCCGTTAGCGGCTGAGAAATTTCATCCTGGCCAGTTTTACCGTGTGCAAAACTTTGAAGCCTTTGCGCCGGTTGAAGAAGGCACGGTGTTGGCTGCCGAAGGTTTGGCGCTGACCGGTGCGGAAGTCGATAAAGCCAAAGGCACCATCTCGTTGATCGCCTTGGAAATGGGTTCATCCTCGCGCTTGTGTGCAACCTGGCATGTCGGTGACCCCTTGGTGATTATGGGCGTTACCGGCACACCAACTGATATTCCAACCGGCCAAACCGTATTGCTCATCGGTGGCGGGCTGGGCAATGCGGTGCTGTTCTCTATCGGTAAGGCATTGCGGGCGGCGGGTAATCGGGTGATTTATTTTGCCGGTTATAAATACAACCAGGATGTGTTTAAAACCGCCGATATTGAGGCGGCTTCCGATATTATCATCTGGTCGGTGGATAATACGGCGGATGCGGTGGCCATTGAGCCGACACGCCCGCAAGATAAAACCTTTGTTGGTAATATCCTGCAAGCCATGCTGTCTTATGCTCAAGGCCAGTTGGGCGAACAGCCGATTTCACTGGCCGATGTCGATCATTTAATTGTGATAGGTTCGGATCGAATGATGTCGGCAGTGAAAGATGCGCGTTATGATGTACTAAAGCCGTATTTGAAAAAAGCCCATCATGCGGTAGGTTCTATCAATTCACCGATGCAATGTATGATGAAGGGCATTTGTGCCCAGTGTTTGTGCAAGCATGTCGATGCAGAATCTGGCAAAGAGTATTTTGTGTATTCTTGCTACAATCAGGATCAGGATTTGGATAAGGTGGATTTCAAACATTTGAATGCGCGGTTACGACAAAATACCGTGCAGGAAAAATTATCTAACTTATGGCTGGATTATTTGTTAACTAAACAAAAAGCCACGAAGGTGGATGTGGCTTTGGAAAAATAGCTTGCAACATGGTGGGTAATTCAAACATGAAAGTCCTGCATCTGATTGTGTTGCTTTTTTTATGCCACGTATTAACAGGATGTATGCCTAAAATTTATCCGCTCGGCGAAAAAAATCACTTAGCACAGATCAGTAAAGGCGTGTTTATTACTGAAGACGGTAGCCATTTGCCTTTGCGCGAATGGCTGCCGAAAGCTGACGTGCAAGCGGTCATGATTGCATTACACGGCTTTAACGATTACAGCCATTTTTTTGATCGGCCAGGGCAGTATTTTAGCGAGCAAGGCATTGCCTGTTTTGCGTATGATCAACGTGGCTTTGGTGCAGCGCCACGGCGCGGATTGTGGGCAGGTGAAGCGACTTATACAGGCGATTTGAAGGCGTTGGTTCTGCTATTAAAACAGCGTTATCCGAAGCGCCCCGTGTATTTGCTAGGCGAAAGTATGGGCGGGGCGGTTATTATTGCCGCGATGAGTAAAGCGCCTATACCTGATATTAATGGCATTATTTTAGCAGCGCCTGCATTGTGGGCGCGTTCCACGATGCCGTGGTATCAATCCAGTTTGCTGTGGACGCTATCGCACAGTATGCCGTGGCTGACCTTAACGGGTCGAGGTATTAAAATCACCCCTTCAGATAATATTGACATGTTACGCGCCTTAGGCCGCGATCCGTGGGTTATTAAAAAAACCCGCGTAGACGCGCTGCACGGCCTTACTGATTTGATGGATTCGGCTTATGCCAGTGCGTCTTTATTACAGGGTAACACCTTGGTATTGTATGGGGAAAAAGATGAAATTATCCCTAAAAAAGCGACTTATAATTTTTTACAGCAATTTTTAGTGACGCATAGCGCTGATAAAAAAGTGGCATTTTATCAGCAGGGCTATCACATGTTATTACGCGATTTACAAGCGACTATTGCCTGGCAAGACATAGCCGCCTGGATTGATAGCAGTGCTAAACAACTGCCTTCCGGTGCCGATAATCGAGCACAGCAGGTGTTAGTGGAGTGGCTTGCAGCTAATTCAGGCAATACACAGGCAAAAGTGAATTGATTTAATTTGGCCAAACTCATTTTGTGACAAAATCTCCACGCTTTTCCGTATTTTTTTGTGCTTTCAATGAATAGATAAAAATGCTTAACTTAATCTTTTAGAGGGCTTAGTAACTACCTATTTATCATAATATATTTTATATAATCAACATCTCAACATCTCAACATCTCAACATCTCAAAAATCCCTCTGTTTTTTAAGCTTTACTGTTCTGCTAAAAAAATAGACTTTTAATTTTTTTCAGCACAATTTAAAACAATAACTATACTCTCTAATAACTGATGTACGGGTTTGTTTGGCGATTATCCCGTTATTTTGTAAAAATTAATTGTTTTTGAATGGGCTGATATAAAAATGAAAATCAAATTAAATAAAATTTTATTGAAATACGTGTTGCTAGCGCCTGTTTTTTTGTTGGCAGCCGCTATTAGCCACAATGGTTATGCAGAAAGTTCACAGGCTGCGCCAGTTACTAAAAGTCAACAAACTGATCCGTTGCTTATCGTCTTGAGTAGTCAAAAAATTAACATAGACAAAAACGGCAAAGAAAGCTTTTCCAACGCCGATAAAGTAAAACCAGGTGACATGGTGCAGTACAAAGCCATTTACCATAATCGCGGCAAAACCAATCTCAGCGAATTAAAAGCCTCATTACCCATTCCCTTCGGTATGAATTATGTCGAAAAATCGGCGCGTCCTGCATCAGTGCTGGCTACGATTGATAATGTTACCTATGGTGTTGAGCCTTTAATGCGTAATGCTAAAGACAAAGACGGCAAAGATAAGCAAGAGCCCGTGCCTTATGCTGAATATCAAAGTTTACGCTGGGAAGTAGGCACATTGGATGCCGGTAAAAAAATACAAGTAACAGCGCGTATGCGCGTCAATCAATTGCCCAAGTCGGCGGCAGAATTGGTATCTAAGTCTACCGTTCAAGTCATCAAAAAATAGCAGGAGACGGACAACAAAAAGTACTTATACAGGCCTTCGAGAACAGCGATGTATCGGGCGGGTACTGAAGTCACTTAGTGCCTGCCCACTTTAGACATAAATAATATTAAACACACTACATTTGGACGGTAAAACTACCGGCTACTGAGATTTTTTGTGTCTTTAATAAGGTATTTTTAATTTGATCAAGTGTATTGCGCTAGGTCGACTAATTCTGACAACTAGATGAGTGAGGCTATTTATAGCTTCTAAAAATACTTTAATAGATATTTTGTATTGCTATTTAAAGCGGGACAGATTGCAAAGATTGAGCGTTCATTCTGCAGGGATAATCTTAATTTGTCGTGCGTTAGGTGTGCAATCGAAATTGTAGCACTTACTTTTTGAACCTTAGGGATAACATTATGATAAATAATACACAAGTGCCGCCACTGAGGCCGCGAGATTTTCTCTCGCGGCTTATCAGTGGTGGTTTTGCCGCACTCTGGCTGATATTGCTGTTTTCAGTGAGCAGTGTACAAGCAGCAACGCCATTGGCGGATGCAACCATTTCTAACCGAGCCAGTGCCGACTATACCGACACAGGTGGAACGCTCCAGCATACGCTGTCTAATGAAGTGACCACCACGGTGACGCAAGTAGGTAGTTATACATTAATTAATGACAACAACAAGCCGGTTGCCCCCGGCACTACAGTCTATATGCCGCATACCTTAACCAACACAGGTAACGGTTCGGATGTCTTTAATATTACCTTACCAGTAACGGTAGATGCCAATCTCTCCAAGGTGGCCATTTTTGCTGATGCCAACGGTGATGGTTTACCAGACAATGCAACGCCGCTTTGTATTGTAGATGATGTACCCGCATGTACCGGTACTAATGTACAAACAGGTAGCTTGACACCAGGTGGTAAGTTTAACTTTGTTGTTGCGCTGACAGTTAAAGCCACTGCGCCAAATACTACAGTTATTACTGAAGTTGTGACAGCAACACCGGTTTTAACTGCGTTGTATACACCGGCCACACTGTCTAATACCGATACATTAACTGTCGCAAATGACATTCCCGTGTTTGCAGTTAATAAATCAATAGTCAGCGGTTTGACATCAGGGCCTGCAGGAACACAAGTCACTTATAAAATTGCTTATACCAATAATGGTAATGCGGCTGGGCCTTTATATATTAAAGATATGATTGGTGATGTCGCTAATAACACCTCTGGCTTTAGTTATATTGTAAGTAAGGCTAAATGGTCAAGTGCTTCTACAGCGACATTAACTGATGCAGATGATACAGCTGATCCTACTGGTATCGCTTATCGGGCAATGCCATCAGGTGCTATCACTACGATTGAAGCGGTAGTTACTAACGTAGCGCCTAATACATCGGGCTTTATTACTTTTGATGTCTTGGTAACGCCTACAGCACCTGTCGGTACTAGCGAAACAACTAACAGTGCCACGTATGCGATGGCGACGACTACAGGGGGTACTTGTACCGTAGCTGCGCCGTGTATGACACCTGTTGGAACACCATCAACCACCAATCAATCACCCTTTATAGTATTGGGTAATTATAAGGTGGTTGCTAATAACAGTGCGACTGTGTCAACTGACGGCGATAACGTAAACGCTACAGGCTTTGATTTGGTAAAACCCGTAGGAGAAGTAGCCGGTACGCCATTAAAACCAGCACCTGGTACAACCGTTTCTTTCAATAATGAAATATGGAATACCGGTAATACCTCGGACACATTTAACATTACTATTGCTGAGATTATTGCCAATGCTTCGACAGCTTTCCCCGCAGGCACAAGCTTTCAATTGTTTAAATCTGATGGCAGTACGCCGTTATCGAGCAGCGATGCCGATGGCGTACCGGACACAGGACCATTACTGGCCGGTGAGCATTACACGGTTGTGTTAAAAGCTATTATTCCAGCAAATGCGTGTTCGTTAGTTAATTGTACAACCGCTGCTGATTTTACGGTGGGTATTACCGCGACATCTAAAGGCGATCCTACGCTTAAAAACACCGTGTTTGATCAGGTAACAGCCATTACGCCAGCCGGTGTCGATTTAACCAACGCGGGGGTATTAGGTGCAGGTGCAGGTAGTGTTGCAAGTCCTGCTATTACTGATATGGCCGTTGCTCCTGGAAGTTCTGCGTATTTTAACTTGAATGTAAAGAACTTGGGTACAGCGATTGATAACTACAGTCTCAACTACCATTTGCTCAATACAGGCAGTGCTGATCTTGCCAGTGCAGCGGCTTTTTCACCAGGGACTTTGCTAAATGGTTGGACGGTGACGTTTCATGTAAACACCGCAGGTACCGGTGTGTGTAGTGCGGCAACACTGGGCGCTACAGTGATTAATAGTGGTGCTGTGGCAGCAGGTGCTACCGCTAACTTCTGCGCCGTGGTTAAAACCTCAGTATCAGGGGTAACCGCTTCTGCCGGTGCTTATAAAACCTACTTTAAAGTGACATCAGTTGCTACTGGCGTTAGCGATATCAAGCTGGATAGCGTTACTTTGAATGCAACAAAGAATATGCTGAGCTTGATAACACCGGGTGTTGGGCAAATTCAGCCAAGCGGTACTATTGTATACCCACACAGCTTGGTGAACGGTGGTAACGCGAGTTGCGGTGGTAATTTTAAATTTGACGTAACTAACACTAAGTCTGCTGAAGGTTGGTCGTATTCGTTGTATTTGGATAAGACTGCTAACGGTATTATTGATGCAACTGACACGGCTATTGGTGGCAGTGCCAACGCACATGATGTGTTAGACACAGCCAGTATCAATTTTGGCGCTGTTACAGGTATGCCGGTTTTAACAGCAGGCTCGCAAGTGAAGTTGTTGGTTAAAGTGCAAGCGCCAGCAAGTGCTGTATCCGGTGCAATTGATGTTATTACCATTACTGCTATTGACCCTGTTGTTGGCGGTTGCGGTACAACTGCACCTATCACAGACGTTACTAACGTATTAGCGGGACAAATTCGTCTGGTTAAAATGCAGGCGGTCAGTGCTTGGAATGCTGGAGTTTGTGAGGCAGCCCCTGCTTCAGGTGTTGGTTCTTATTCAATTGGTGCGCAAAGTCAAAAACCAGGTCAGTGTATCTGGTACAAAATTGTAGCGACCAATGAAGGTGATGCGCCTGTCAGTAGCGTGATTATTAATGATGCAACACCGAGCTACACAACTTATGCAGGTTCGGGTACATGTACAGCAATGGCCAGCGTCACCGGTGTGGCTGTATTAACTGAACCAGCTTTAGGCAGTGCAGGTTCTGTTAAATGCGATAAATGGACGACAGTACCTGCCGCTGCAACTACGCAGTTGGAGTTCGCAGTACGTATTAATCCGTAAGTAATAAGTGCTTCATCGGTGGGTAAACAGTGTTTTGTTTGCCCATCGGTGCGGTTACCTTTGTTTTTGCAAATCGTCTTCTGGGTTATTTGCCAAAACACAGTCTGTCATGACTATCATCTAATCTTTCACTCTTAAACCAACATGAAGCTATTTTTTATCAGCAGTAATGACAACAGTGATTGTATTGTGAACAGCATTTTTGCTCTGCTATCTGTGGCTATTTCTTTGGCTTCTCTGCTTATTTCTGACTTATGCGCGCTATAACAGTTAATGCGGTAAGCCCAAAAAATCGCACATACGTCAGTGTCTGGCAATGTATTGTTTATTTGCTTAGTTGGCTGTTTTGTGGCGCTTATTGCGTGAGTGTTATGGCGGCTTCGCAAGATGTCAGCGTTATAAATCAAGCGGAAGTCAGTTACAAAGTACATAAAAACGGCCCGCAAGTTAATGAAAAATCGGGCACAGTAAGCGCGACTGTTTTGGTATCAGAAACCCCTAAAATCAGTGTGCAAAAAACCGCTTCCGCACCGATTGCCGTGGCAGGACAGCTTAATGTTTTTGATATTACTTATAAGATTGCCGTTAATAATACCGGCACGGTAGTGGCTAATTACATCCATCTGTCTGACAATTTGAATTGTACGTTTCATAGTTTTGATAAATCGCCAACAGTGGCGGCGTGGGAAGTGCTAAAAACACCAAAGATACTCACTGGTAATTTACTAGCTAATGCGGCTTATACCGGTAAAGCCGCGTGTACAGCTGAAGATATTGCCCATTTTGGTACTGACAACGCAGTGCAATTACTTGACGGCAGTAAAGGTTTACTAGTCGGTGAATCATCTACGGTTGAATTCACTGTGCGAATCACCCTAGTACCTGCGCAATTGAACGGCTTGACAATTGAAAACACTGCCGTGGCTGCCAGTTTAAACAGTGATGATCCTAAGAAGGAAGTGGTCGTAGTCGCCGCGTCCTCTTCCAGTAGTAAACCTAGAACAAGTCCTTTAAAACCTACCGGTGTGGTGTATAACTCACATACAAGAAAGCCGGTACAAGGTGCTGTCGTCACATTAACCCGCAACACCACGAGTTGCAAAGGACCTATTAACCAAGATCAACTACGCAATCCGTTTGCTATTAATTATGTATTTAATGCCAATGGCAGTGTCAGTATGACTACCAAGGCAGACGGTAGTTACAGCTTCTTTTTAAATACTCCCAAGGCTTGCAAGTACACGCTGAGTATTACGCCACCGGATAAGTCGGGTTTAGTTTCGCCATCGGTTAAAATCCCTGTCACATCAGGTATTGCACCGTCTGGTATTGTGCAAGAACAAGATCAGCCACCGGCAACTAACCAAGATACTCGGTATTATTTTAATCTGCCACTGGGGGCGGCTAGTAATATTTGGCACAATCATATCCCGCTTGATCCTGCGCTTCAGGCAGGCCACAGTATTTTCTTAAATAAAGAAAGTACCAAAGTTACAGCCGAAATAGGCGACATTGCACCGTATACCTTAACAATGACCAACGCTACCGGTACGGCATTGGATAATGTGCAAATACGTGATTTATTACCGCGTGGTTTTCGCTTGTTGTCAGGGTCTGTGCAGTACAGAATTAATTCTACGGCGGGTGAGGGCACTTGGAAATCAATGCCTGATCCAGCCGGTGCGCCAGGTGCGCCACTGGACTTTAATGTGACCGGTGTTAATTGGCCAGACAACGCTATTATGGAATTAACCTATCAATTGCAAATTGGGGTGGGCGTGGCCTTAGATAAAAACTCAATTAATAGCGCTTACGCAAGCAGTGGTGTATTTAATTCCAACCAAAGTTCTTGGGCGATTACTGTAGCCGGTGGGGTATTTTCCGATGATGCATTTTTAGTCGGTAAGGTGTATTTGGAAGACTGTGACGAAGATAAAGTGCAAGGTGAGCCAGACGATAAGAAACAGCGTAGTAAAGACACTAAAGCACAGAACGAAAAAGAAGTCGGTATTCCTGATGTGCGCTTAATTATGGAAGACGGGACTTCGGTGATTACCGATGTTGAGGGTAAATACAGTTTGTATGGTTTGTCCCCCATTACCCATGTGTTAAAGCTGGATACCACGACCTTACCGAAAGAGGCCAAACTGATTGTATTAGACAGTCGCAACTCTGGTAAAGGTGATAGCCGTTTTGTTGATCTTAAAAAAGGCGAGTTACACAAAGCCGATTTTGCGGTGAGCAGTTGCAATGCCGATGCCGTGGTTAAAGACGTGCAATTGCGGCGTAAAACCTTAGAAGCACACCCCGCGCAAGATGGCCAAGCCCTGATAGGCCAGCGCTTTAATGCTAATTACGCCAATAATAATCTGGTATCCGATCCTAAAGCGTTACCCGCATCGGGGGTTATTACACCGACTGGGCCACAAGCGATCAGTGCATTAGACCCTGCTGGTAAAAATAAAAATTTGGTGTATCAAACCGTGATGCCTGCAAATTTGGTGCAGTCTATGGCCGCACAGCGTTTACATGCCGAAGCGCCGAACAAACCATTGGTGATACCGTTAGAGAACATCTTGAAAAGCCTTGATAACAAACCAGGCTTTATTGAGCTGAAAGACGGCGATACCTTGCCAGATAGCGTGACTAATATTCGGGTTAAAGGTGCGATGGGATCAAGCTTACACCTTAAAGTTAACGGCGTGGATGAAGCGCTTGGGCGAGTTGGTAAAAAATCGACTTTGGCAGATAAAAATCTGGAAGCCTGGGAATACATTGGTGTTAGCTTAAAGCCTGGCAAAAATACGCTGCTATTAGAAGTGGCAGATACGTTTGGTAACGTCCGTGCCAGCCAGTCGTTAACTGTAATTGCCCCAGGGCACGCAGGTTCCATTAAGATGGATGCACCGGCAACCTCGATTGCAGACTCTAAAACACCGGTTAAAGTCACTTTGCATTTAGTGGATGATAACGGTGTACCGGTAACGGCACGTACCCAGTTAACCTTAGAACTTGATAACGGTACGTGGCTAGATAAAGATTTAGTCCCTGAAGAGCCAGGCCTGCAAGCCTTTATGGAAGGTGGCGTGGCAGAATTTACCTTGTTACCGCCAGGTAATCCGTCGGATGCGATTGTAAAGGTGATTGCTGGTAATTTGGAACAGCAGCTTAAAATTGCTTTTTTGCCGGAACTACGGCCTTTAATCGGTGCGGGTATTATTGAAGGCGTGGTTAATTTTAGAGCCGGTAAAGTGAATGTTAACGCCCCCACTGCCTATGATGCGTTTGAGCGTGAGTTACGGCATATTTCTGTAGGGGGCAGGGATGTTAAGGGTTCTGGCCGTGCGGCGTTCTTTTTTAAAGGCACGATTAAAGGCAAGTATTTATTAACTACCGCCTATGACAGCGACAAAACCACCCAACAGCGCTTATTCCGTGACATTCAACCCGATAAGTTTTATCCCATTTACGGTGATTCGTCGATAAAAGGTTTTGATGCGCAATCAACAGAACGTTTTTATCTGCGCGTGGACAGGGAAAAATCCTATGTGATGTACGGTGATTTTACCACGTCAGATAGCAGTCCTGATCGGCGCTTAAGCCAATACAGTCGTTCGGCGACGGGTATTAAAGGCCATTATGAAAGTGGCAATATCAGTGCTAATGCCTGGGGTAGCCATGACAATCTAGCGCAAAAAATCATTGAAATTGTCCCGAATGGCACATCTGGGCCATACCGCGTACCCGGTATGGATGCCTTGTATGAAAACAGTGAAAAAGTAGAAGTGCTGGTACGCGATCAAAATCAACCGACGATTATATTGGAAGCGAAAACACTCAGCCGTTTCGTGGATTATTCGATTGATTTAATGACCCATGAGATATTTTTAAAAGCCCCGCTCAGTTCGCAAGATGCTAAATTTAATCCTCGCAGCTTACGGATTACCTATGAATCTACCGACGGCGGCGCGGCGTTTTTTAAAGGCGGTGTGGATGCGCGTGTCAAGCTGACCAATAACATAGAAGTAGGCTCTTCTTATGCACGCGACGACAACCCTGAGCAAAAAATGGAAGTCATGGGCGGCACGGCGATTGTCAAATTGGGTGAAAAAACCACTTTGATAGGCGAGGTGGCCAGAACTCATACCGGCAAAAATAATAGTGAGTTAAGAGCCGCGCAAAGCAGCCAGCGCTTTGGTAATCAAACTAATATTCCTAGCAGTACGCTGCCCAGCTACATTAACCAAAATACCACCGGTATAGAAGGCGAGGGCTGGGCGGAGCGTTTGGAGTTCCGTCATGAAGGCACAGATTTAAAAGCCAATGCTCAGGTGACTCATGCCGATAAAAACTTTAATAACCCCACGTCGGGTTTTAGCCAGGGTCGCACGGAAGCTACTGCCAATGCCAAGTATAAGTTAGACGCGCAAACCAGTTTGGTAGCCGAGGCTATTTTTAGTAAAGGCAATGCGGGTGGTGGTACACGCATGGGGGTTACTGCCGGTATCGAGCGTATTTTTAATGAAATGATCAGTGCTGAATTTGGGATGCGAGCATCGCGTCCAGGCAATATTAACCTGCAACAAGGCGTGGGCGGGTTAACCACTCAGCCTGCCGGTGATTTGTTAACCGTGCGCGGTAAATTGACAGCAAAATTGCCGTGGCTAAAAGGCGCTGATCTTTCCGCCGAAGCCGAACAAGACATCTTTGATCTTAGAAAGCATATGTTTGCCGTAGGCGCGGGCTATTTGGTTAATGATCAAACGCGGCTTTACGGACGCTATGAGCTGATCTCTTCGCTAAACAGTACTTATGCGCTGAATGCCAGCCAGCAAAATAATCGCGCGGTGATTGGGGTTGAAAGTGCGTATTCTAAAAATGGTCGGGTGTTTAGTGAATACCGGATACGCGATGCGGTAAATAGCCGTGAGGCACAGGCGGCTATGGGTTTGCGCCATACCTGGGAAGTGGCGGATGGCGTAAGGTTAGGTGGTGGCTTTGAAACCACACATGCGTTTGCAGGCCAAGCTGGCAGTGATTCAACCGCTATTACCGGTTTGGCAGAATACACCGCTGACCCGCGTTATAAGCTGACCGGCAGTCTTGAAAGCCGCTTTGCCGACAGTGGTGATTCATGGTTAAACACGGTCGGGTTGGTGTATAAAATAGATCAGGATTGGAGTTTGTTGTCACGTCATGGACTGTCTATACAAGAAAATTCGTTGGATGGCAGTGCGTTGTGGCGCATGCGCCAACAAATTGGTGTGGCCTGGCGACAGGTAGATAATAACCGCTGGAATGCTTTGGGGCGCTATGAACACCGTTTAGAAGAACAAACCGGCGGTAAACTTCCTTACCACGAACACAGTCACATCGTGTCAACCCATGTCAATTATCAACCGCGTGAGGATTTAATTGCCTCTGCTCGCTACGCGCTAAAGTGGAGCGAGCAAAATCGTACTTCTACTCTTGCTGCTAAGGCGTTAACGCATTTAATTTATGGCCGAGTTACCTGGGATTTTTGGAAAGATTTTGATGCCTCCTTACAAACCAGTGCCTTTATAGATGAGTACGCTTTGCAATTTTCCGAAGGTATAGAAATAGGCTATCAAGTGGTAAATGATTTGTGGGCTTCGGTGGGTTATAACATGCAAGGTTTTGACGGTGGTGATTTAAAAGGTACCGATTACACCGCACAAGGTTTTTATGTACGGGCACGCTTTAAGTTTGATGAAGCTTTGTTTAATTAAACTATCGAGTTAGATTGCTGACGCACTGCGTCAGCTACCACATTTATTTAAGTAATTTACTATACTTAAATTTTACACATATCAATAATTAATACAGTGCCTCATAAAAGGATTTGCGACTATGACAATATTACCGCGCGTAGGCGTTAATAGATTAACCTTGCGAGTATTGCTGACTCATCGCTGGGTAACACGATACCTATTATGTCTACAGTTGTGCTATATCTCGGTAATATTGTTTTTTTATGTAATGTTTATACTGCCATCGCATAAAAAAGCCATCAAACAGCAGAATAAGTGCGGATACATCTCTGTTATTTTAAGTATTATCTTTTTTTTCATCGGACTCTTCAGCGCTTTTACTACTCAAGCTGCGGTAGGCGCATGCGCTGGATATGATGCAATTATGTATGATCCAAATACTACAGGGGGGGATAGTGGATATAACGGGTGGATTCAGCCCTATGCCGTTAAGCCAATTGGAACATTAGTTTATAAAACACTGGCAAAAACCGCTCGTTCACTGGATATATCTGTGCTCGGCTGGGGGAATGCTTCTGCGATTACCGATGGTATTGGTGACGATGCAGGATATATAGGCACAAAATATCTTGCCTCAGACTGGGATCGGTCTGTTGAATTTACCCATAAAATAGCTGCTATTGAAGCAGGTAATTATAGTTTTAACCTTAAAGCGGGTGATGACCATGTTAAGATTTACAAAAATGGTATTTTGATCTACAGCATTAAGGACGCTTACGCACAGACAAATACTGCGCCAGTCCTGATTTTCCCAAGTTATGCACTTGCATCAGGTGATGTGCTCACTGTAGTTATTATCGAAGAACATCAAGGGAATACAGCTCTAAATATTGAAATTACCCCTCTGTTTCCTTCGCCTTGTACATTAGATTATGGCGATGCTCCTGCAACTTATGGCAGGCCCACACATTCGATACCTGTTTTACCTACACTCTATTTGGGTAATGTTGCACCTGATTCTGAACTCAGCGCCGCCACGCCATTAATCGGCACAGGTGATGATGCCACCGGCACAGACGATGAAGACGGAATCACATTACCCGCCAACCTAATGATTGGCAGTAAAATAACGTTACCCGTTATCGTTAAAGGCACGGGCTATTTAAATGCGTGGTTTGATTGGAATGCTGACGGTGATTTTGCCGATCCCGGCGAGCAATTATTACCTATTGATCAAAATGTTGTGGCTGGCACAACCCAATTATCTGTTGATGTGCCAGCCACTGCGGTTGCGGGTGTAAGTTATGCACGATTCCGTCTGTGCTCCACACTGTCTAGTTGCAATACACCAACAGGTAACGCAAGTAGTGGTGAGGTTGAAGACTATCAAATAACAATCAGTAAAGGGTTTGCGGGTACGCCATATACGTGTGATGGGTATTTTTATCAAATACGGCGTGTCAGTAATGGTCCTTCACGTTTATTTCGTATAGATAGATTAAATCCTAGCGCTTATGCACAGACGGAATTACTTGACTTATCACCTTATACGCTTAATGCCCTCGCTTTAAACAAGCAAGATGGTTATTTTTATGCGCTCACCCAGCCTACTTCAGCCGCATTACAGCCAACATTAATAAAAATTGGGCAAAGTGGCACAGAGGTATTAGGTACTGTCAGTGTATTACCAAATACTAATTACGTTGCAGGCACTTTTGACAGCGCAGGCAACTATTATGTTTCCAGTGGCAATACACTCTATAAAATAAATATCTCAACCCAAACAAGTACGGCAATAACCCTATCGGGCAGCACCTTAAGCCCAGGTGACATGGCTGTTAATCCTAATGAATCGGGTGTCATTTATGCGGCAAATGTCAGTAGTCTCTATCGTATTGTAGTTAGTGGGACTAGTACTTAGTCACTCTTTAAGTGTCGGATAAAGCTTTTTCAATTTTATCCGAGCATCCT
>NZ_FUKI01000041.1 GCF_900163755.1 Crenothrix polyspora
CAGCCACCGTTCGTGCTGAGCTTGTCGAAGCATGAACGGCACACTTCGACAAGCTCAGTGCGAACGGTTACGCTGTAACTATTGAGCTGTGAAAACGCTGTATGTACTATGTCTTGTAGCGCGAAAGCACAGGTAACAAAAAATATGGTTTTGCTACCGGCGTACTTTTTACTGTGGAGCGCTCGCACTAACGCGATAGCGTTGTAGGTTGATATAGCACACATCCATGAGCAGTGGCTCTGGTATATTCTCAGTACGAAAAAAATTCAGTTATGCAGGTTGTTAAAATTTTATGATTCAAAAAATACATTTTGAAAAACCAAGTATAGGTTAAATCTCTAACGTGATAACGCAGCATCACAAAATTTTATAGGATGTGCATAACGTTTATTTCAGTGTAGTCATTCCGTAACGAAGCAGTATTTCATTATGAAAATTATTAGTTTTCCATTGAATTGTATAGGGATTTTTGTTTTCTGTTTTAAGCTTAATGTAGGATGAAAACGCATTATGCAGCGTCATGATTGAATAAAATGTTGGATATGACAATACGTATAAATACCTATCTCGGCGTTGCGATAGGCGCTTGAAATGTGTTGTGACGTATTGTTAGAGGTTTGGTATCTCACTTAAATTGACAGTAGTGTTTCTTTAGGCGTGCAAATTGCTGGTCAAACTGAGCTTAAAACAGTCAGTCAGAGTGTGTAAAAATCTGCTCGCTTTGAGCTATGGTATGGTTCAGCAAATTAAGGTATTTTTATTGGAAATGTGATATACCTCACGCAATTCAAAAAATATTATATTCATATTGTGATGCGAATCACATTAGCTAGCTTGCTATCTACTAAAGACTAACTAGGCTTAGTAGCATGAAAAGCGAACAAATTTTTCAGCAACTGCGTTTGAGTTTATTTTGATAAATTTAACTAATTTTGACAGCTGTGCGTAAATTATTATCGTTTTTTCATGACTAACAATGGCAGAGCAGTAGCGGTTATTATCTAATAACAAGCAGAAATTTTGTCCTGTACGTGTCTGGCACACTTGCCAGATAGTTAATTTAAGGAGCAAGATACATGAAAATTAAAAAAATAATTACGTTAACCGCACTTATTACAGGATTAAGTATTACTGCACAGGCACATGCTGAATTAATTACAGCGACTATTGATGAATTTAATGAGTTACAACAACCTGGTGTCTTTCATATGTTCACTAATGTAGGCGCGGCTTCGGTTAGCACTTCAAATACAAAGCGCACACTCACGCAAGAATTATTGGCATCCGATGGCAATGGCTTTAGTCTAACCAGAGTGGCAAAAAATGCTAATACGGGCAATAATATATTGTATGTCAGTAACACACTCGCTGAAAAGACGCAGGTTACGGTTTCATGGGATCTTTCTCCTGGGCTTATTGCATCAAGTTATGTTAATTACAGTAGATACTATTTTGATGTCGAAAGTCTTGTAACTTTACCACTCAATATTAGTTTTTTATTTAAAGAAACGGCAGCATCAATTTTTACCAATTTAGCACAGTATACCTTTACGACACCTGTTATAAACCAAGCGGTTTCATTTGCAATGGATATATCTCAAGTAAATAGAATCAATCAAGGGGGAAATCTCAAGTTAGTTATTAATGGCGGCGCAGGATGGGGGTTGTCTCTGGATGCCTTTAAATTTTCTTATCTAGCTCCGCCGCCTCCGCCAATATTATCTGTGCCGGAATTAAATTTAATGGGCTTAACAATTTTGAGCTTAGCAAGTCTAAGCTTATTTCGTAGACGGACGCTGCCGAATAAAAATCAGCAGAGCCTCTGTAGGATGGTTTCGCGCTAGCAAACTGCCAATCAACGCTCATGTCAATATTCAGTGGGCGTATTGTGGCGGATTACCTAGCGGCGAATCCACCCTGCAACTTTATTATGTTGAGTGTTGCAAAGACCTATGAGGTTTTTAAAACCTCATAGGTGTCTCGCTGATCAAGACATACCTGACATATCACAATTGACTGAGACTAGCCCCATTGCGACTTACGCACATTAAAGTTGCGGCCTTTGATTTTACCCGTACGTAAACAACCCAGTGCGCTGTCGATACTGGCGCGTTTTATGGCGACATACGCATGATTATCAAAAATATCGATTTTACCCACCTCGCTACCTAAAATGCCTTTTTCGCCGGTTAACGCGCCTAATATATCGCCTGGGCGTATTTTGTCTTTACGACCGCCATCAATCCACAACGTAATCATCGGTGGCTCTAAGCGCTGTTCACGTCCGGCCTGAAACGGCGCGACTTCGTCCCATTGCGCGGAGAATTTTTGATAATCTTCAATGGCTTTTACTCTGGGTAATTCTTGTGGTGTACACAAGCTGAGTGCCAAACCTGTATTACCAGCACGGCCGGTGCGGCCAATTCGGTGGACATAAATTTCAGGATCCCAGGGTAATTCATAATTAATGACAGCTTGTAACTCTTTAATGTCTAGGCCACGCGCAGCCACATCAGTCGCCACTAAAATAGAGCAGCTTTTATTAGCAAAACGTACCAACACTTGATCGCGGTCTCTTTGCTCCAGATCACCATGTAAGGATTGTACTGAAAAACCATTGCCTTCCAAGCCGTTGGCGACATCGTGACAGTCTTTTTTGGTATTACAAAAAATCACCGTCGATTCTGGCCGGTAAAAAGCCAGCAAATACCCCAGCGCATTACTGCGTTTGTTTTTGTCTATTTGAAAAAATCGCTGCTCAATCGCATTATCTTGGTGATTGTTTTCAATGCTCACCGTTAGCGGATTGTTTTGAAATTTTCGACTCAATTCACGAATTGGATCAGCAAAAGTCGCCGAAAACAATAAAGTTTGCCGCTGTTTCGGAGCATAAGAAATGACCTCAGAAACCGCTTCTTCAAAGCCCATATCCAGCATACGATCAGCTTCATCCAATACCAGTGTATTGAGATTATCCAAACGTAAATGTCGCTTACGTAAATGTTCTTGCAAGCGCCCCGGTGTACCTACAACAATATGCACACCGTGCGCCAATGATTCCGCTTGTGGACGCGCTGGCGTGCCGCCACATAAAGCCAGCACTTTAATATTTTGTGTAAATCGTGCCAGTTTACGTAGCTCATTACATACCTGATCCGCCAGTTCACGGGTAGGACACACCACCATTGCCTGGACATTAAAATCAGTCAAATCCAAACGTGATAATAAGCCAATGCCAAAACATGCGGTTTTGCCACTGCCGGTTTTGGCTTGTGCGATGACATCATTGCCATCCAGAATCAGCGGCAAACTTTCGGCTTGTATGGGGGTAAGCTCGGTGTAACCTAAAGACGCTATGTTATCAAGCAGCGCAGGGGTTAAGGGTAAAGATGAAAATTTAACAGTAGTCACAACACTCTCTAAGCAATGCGAATGCCGACGAACTGTCGCCATTCAATGGTTTATGATACCAGATGCCAATCATTTAAGGCGTAAGACAAACGCTATATTCGCTAAGGGTTTTTAGGCTGATCAGCTTAAGTCGGTAGCCCAAAAATAGTAGCTCAAAGCTCGCGCAACACACTCACCGGCGATTTGTTAACAATGTACCGAATTCCGCTATAGCCCGCCAAAGCCACACAAATACTGCCGACTATCGGTATCACTAACCACAGATAATAATTCGGGCTATAGGCAATGTGCATCACCTGCGTGTACAGGCTATAAATAATCGCTTCCGACATTATCACGGTTAATACACCGGCAATAAATCCCAGCAAACCAAACTCCAGCAGATGAATTTTGGTTAAAAACGAGCGCTTAGCACCTAACGTCCTTAAGATCGCACCTTCTTGTATACGATGATCCAAGGTGGCATACACCGCTGCAAACAACACGGTAAACCCCGCCAGCAACGAAAAATACAGTAAATAATTAATCGCCTGGGTTAATTGAAGCAAAATAGTTTTAAACTGCTTCACAATCACATCCACTTCTAAAATCGTGATGGCGGGGTATTTTTTCACCAGCGTGTTCAGCACATTTTTATGGGCTTCCGGCAAATAAAAACTGGTGATCAATGTGCTGGGATACGCATCCAGCGTACCTGGCGAAAACACCATATAAAAATTAGGCCGCATGGTGTCCCAATCTAAGCTGCGCAAACTGGTGACTTCGGCCTTGATTTGCTGGCTGCCCACGGTAAAGGTCAACTGGTCGTGCAGCTTTATTTTTAGGCTAGTGGCCAGTTTTTGTTCAACCGATACTTGCCCCGCTTGTACAGTTTGCCACCATGTCCCTTGGGTAATTTTGTTATCTTCCGGTAATTGCTGCGTAAAGGTTAGGCTTAATTCGCGGTGGGTCGCGCTCTCGCCTTGTGAATCTTTACTGACCACCTGTTGCACAGGGGTATTATTGATTTCTACCAAACGGCCTTTCACCACCGGATAAAACTGACTGTGTGTAATATCCAGAGCCTGCATATCCTGCTTAAAAGTCGCTTGCTGTGCGGGGAAAATATTTAGCGCAAAATGGTTGGGGGCATTATCTGGCAACTGCTTTTGCCAGTTGTCGATTAAATCGGTGCGCACGGTAAAGCTTAACACCATCGCTACCAAGGTAATGCTAAACGCCAATATTTGGCTGACACTGGCGCCGCTGTTGCGTAAGATGCCTTGCAAGCCAAAGCGCCAGGTAAGGTTCAGATGTGGCAACAATTTACCCGTCACACGTAGCAGTCCGTACACCAGCAAACCTAACACCAGCAGTGTCAACAAACCCACACCCAATAGGGTCGCGGTCATTTTCGCATCGCCGGTATAGCGTTCTATTAATACGGCAATAATGCCCAATGCCAAGCCATATACCAGCCATGCGCTACTAGGCAACGGCTCCAGCTCACGGCGCAATACCCGCAGCGGTGACACTTGCTTAAGCCGCAACAACGGCGGTAAGGCAAACGCTAACAACACCGCCATGCCCACTATAAAGCCGAAAAATACCGCCAACAGCCCAGGATTGGCAACGTGTTGCGGCAACAATCCGCGTAACAAATGGAACAAGGCTTGCTGGGCAAACCAACCTAAACCACAGCCGATGCTACTGGCCAACACACCCAACACCACAAACTGGCAACCGTAAAGCCATAAAATGTCACGTTGTTTTAAACCTAAACAGCGCAAGATGGCGGTGGCATTAAAATGCCGCTCGGTGTAACGGCGTGTCGCCATCGCAATTGCTACGCCAGAAATTAAAATAACGATAATGCTGGATAAGCCTAAATAACGTTCAGCGCGATTTAACGCCGAACCTAATTCCGGGCGATCTTTATGGATATCCAACATGCGCTGCGAGGGGTTGAGCTGCGGTTTTAGCCACTGGTTAAAGGCTTGCAATGCGCTAGCTTCACCGGTGTACTGGAAAAAATAATGTACGTGGCTGCCTGGCTGAATAATGCCAGTCGCAGGAAGGTCTGCATCATTGATCATCACCCGTGGTGAAAAGCTGTAGAAATCACCTTGTTTGTCGGTTTCGTAGGTTAAAATCTGGCTGGCAATAAGTTTTTTCTCACCGACGGTTAACGCATCGCCGAGCTTAAGTTTTAAGGCCGATAACACCCGTTTCTCCACCCACGCCTGCCCTGCGGGTGGGCCTTGATGCACGGTGTGTTCTTCTGAATAATCGCCACCGGTAATTTTTAAATAGCCGCGTAACGGGTAAGCGTTGCTCACCGCTTTGACACTGGCCAGCAGCATCTCGTCGTTTTCTATGAGCACGCTGGAAAAATCGGCGGTTTGCGCGGCATGCAGTTGCAAGGCCTGTGCTTTGGTAATCCAATTGGCAGGCTGCACGTCAGGGCTGGTAATGACCAAATCGGCGGCCAGAAAATCGGCGGTTTGTGTCGTCATAGTGCGTTGCAAACGGTCGGCAAACAGCGAGATGGCGGTGGCGCTGGTGACGGCAATGATGAGCGCCATGACCAAAATGGTCAATTCGCCAGAACGGCTGTCGCGCCATAACAAGCGCAAGGCCAAATTAAAACGGCTCATACCATACTCCCGGAATCCAGCTTGATGGTGCGCTGGCAACGTGCCGCTAAGGCTTGGTCGTGGGTGACTAAAATCAAGGTGGTGTTATTTTCCTGATTTAGCTCAAACAACAGATCAATAATCGTTGCGCCGGTTTTGCTATCCAAATTGCCGGTGGGCTCATCGGCAAACAGAATGACAGGGCGGGTGACAAACGCTCTGGCCAAGGCCACGCGTTGTTGTTCACCGCCAGAAAGTTGCCTAGGCATATGGCTTAAGCGGTGCGCAAGGCCAACTCTGGTTAATAGCGCAGTTGCCAAAGATTTAGCCTGTTTATCGCCACCCAATTCCAGCGGCAACATCACATTCTCCAAGGCCGTTAAGCTGGGTAATAATTGAAATGACTGAAACACAAAACCAATCAGCTCATTGCGCATTGCTGCGCGGCCATCTTCGCTCATGGTGGTGAGTTCATGGCCATTAATACGAATCGTACCCGAACTGGGTGTATCTAAACCTGCCAATAAACTGATCAAAGTCGACTTTCCAGATCCAGATTCGCCAATAATAGCTATACTTTCACCAGATTTAATACACAAGTGTATTGATCTTAAGATATGTAATACACCCTCGGAAGTCTGCACCGCTTTGCCTAAACTTTCTGCTACTATAATGTTTTTTAATGCTAAATCTGCGTGAGTGTGCATAATGTTCCGATTTTTAATTGCTGTGATTTTACTGATGATGAACCAAGCCGCCGTGGCCAAGTCCAATATAGTGGTATTAGGTGATAGCATCAGCGCCGGTTATGGCCTGGAACTAGGACAAGGCTGGGTACACTTGGTTCAGCAAAAACTGCTGGCAGCTAATGACTGTTGCACTATTCTAAACGAAAGTATCAGTGGCGATACCAGCGCGGGTGGTTTGGCCAGATTAGAGGCAATTTTAACCATCCAAAAGCCGAAAATACTCATCTTGGAGCTGGGTGCGAATGATGGTTTGCGTGGTTTGCAGACCTTTGTATTAAAGCAGACGCTGGCGGAAATCATACGTCGTAGCCAGAAAGCTGGCGCAAAAGTCTTGTTGCTGAGCATGCGTATCCCCCCTAATTACGGCAAACGTTATATCGACATGTTTTACGGTATTTACCTACAGTTGTCCAAGGAACTGGATGTACCTATGATGCCATTTTTAATGGAAGACGTGGCATTAGTGAAGGATTTAATGCAGCCTGATGGCCTACACCCCAACGCCAAGGCGCAACCGATTATCGCCGATAAAGTTTGGCACTATTTACAACCGCTTTTAAAATAACTGAGATTTTTAATGACAGCACTGACACTGAAACAAGCAAACCAAATTATTAATACTGCACTTAATATGGCCAGACGACTCAATATGGCTCCCGTCACTGTGGTGGTTCTGGATGTCGCAGGGCATTTAAAAGCCATGCAGCGCGAAGACGGTGCCAGCATGATCCGACAACAAATTGCCACCGCCAAAGCCTGGGGCGCGGTGAACATGGGCGTGTCATCACGCAGTTTGGCCACGGTCGCCATACAGCGCCCCGATTTTATGAACGCTTTGGTTGATGTGGCAGGTGGCAAGATTATGCCGGTGCCGGGTGGGGTATTAATTCGTGATTCAGACAATAATCTGATTGGCGCAGTCGGCATCAGCGGCGATGTGTCCGATCAAGATGAGCATTGCGCGATTGCGGGAATAGAGTCGGTGGGTTTTTTTGCAGGCGTTTAAGTGCCCGCTTCAGCTTGCTGCGCTGGCGGTGGGTAAGTTGCGCTAATGAATAGGCGAGCGTTCTTGAAATGGGTTTTGTCTGGTGGCGCACTGGTGCTGGCGGGTAGCTACCCGACTTTTATCGAGCGTACCACAGTGCTGGTTAACCATTACAAAATCCCACTCCCCCGCTTGCCTGCGGCGTTTCACGGTTTTCGGCTGGCACAGTTAACCGATATTCATTTAGGCCAGCTGGTTTCAGCCGCGTTTGTTGAAGGTTTGGTTCAGCGCACCAACCGCTTGGGTGCAGATGCCATTCTGTGTACCGGCGATTTTGTCCACGCCAGAAATACCATCGAAGAAATAGATCAGATTTGGCCGCTACTGGCCAAACTGCATGCTAACTATGGCGTGTATTCCGTGCTGGGCAATCACGATCATTGGGCGGATACTGACCGGTCGCTGTATTGGCTAGAACGCACAGGGCAGGATCTTCGCCACCAAAGCAAGGTGATTTATAAAGGTAAAAACAGGATTATTCTGGGCGGTGCAGGTGATTTTTTAGAGGACCAGCTTAAGATTGATGAGGTTTTTGCACGTTCCGATGAGCGCGATTGTAGAATTTTGTTATCGCATAATCCTGATTCGGTGGACAGTGATTTTGATACTCCGCTGGATTTGGTGATCAGTGGTCATACCCACGGTGGTCAGGTGGTTGTACCGTTGTTTGGGCCGGTTACCGTGCCTGTTGATAATAAAAACTACACCAGTGGCTTGATTGCCACGCCTAAAACCCAGTTGTTTATCAGTCGTGGCATTGGTTGGTCTATACTGCCGGTAAGATTCAATTGCTATCCTGAGATTGCTGTATTAGAGTTGCTTAATCCTAAGTTATTGGCGTAGTGCGGGTTAAAATTCTATGTATTTGGAGTGAATACACATGAAAATGGTTTTCTGGGTTTTATTAACAGGTTTATGTTTTTTAGCGTCTGCTCATGCTGCCAGTAAAAAGCAGGCGCTTTATGTTATTGAAGGCAAAATCAGTGTGTTTGAAAGTGCTGACAATTTTTATCTGACTATTGTGGATAAAAAAGGCAAACAACACACAGCTTTATGTGCGGCGGATTTATGTGAAAAATTAATGCTGGCAACCGATGATACGTTGGGCGGTTATAAAGGCAGAAAAGTTAGGGTGACTGTTGGCACAGGTAAACAGGTGGATGGTTCTGGGCAGGTGATGGGCGTTATGGAGGCGTTTGTTAAAATTCGGTTAGTGAAATGAAAATTGCGGTAGCCTGTAAATGCCCCCGAAATGGTGGATTCAACTAATTAAGTGCAATCGCTATAATTCTTTATTTGTAAAATGTAAAATACGGTTTTTGATTTTTTTGAAAAATTATTTAAAAACAATGTGATATAAAATATCAACTGCATCCATTAGTCAATAATGACTACGTTTTCAGTCCGTTAGATTACAAAATAAAATTACACTTATTAGTTAAATTCACCAAATTATTTAGCAGGGTGTTCACATAACAGCGTATAAGTATGTTCTGGGGTTGATGAAATTTATCGGCAATATGCCGCATAATATCTTAACTAATTTAATTTTAAGTAAAACGTATTAATCTGCTGGAGTAACCGCCATGAGCAAAGAGCAAAAAAGCAATAAAGAAGACAAGAAAAAACCGGCAATGAGTCCGAAAGAAAAGAAAGCTGCGAAAAAAACCAAAAAAGATTCTAAGTAAGGGCGGCGGTAATCAAGTTTATTTGAAAACCTGATAAAATCACCCTCGTGCAAATTTGTAGTCGCGAGGGGTTATGAGGCTACTTGTCTGAATCAACAGCCAACGTTTCTGTAGCGACTTCAAAAACCATCAAGCCTTTCGACTCCACAGCCGCTTTTTGCTATAATATCAGGCTGATTTAATGACAATACATATCGTGCAGTGCCACACCGTTACGTGGCGTGATGCTTATGGTTAAAAAATCATGCCGCCGTGACCTGTTGCGGCATTCATTAGGGTTATAGGGATCAATGTCAAACTTCGCTAAAGAAATTATTCCTGTCAATCTCGAAGACGAGATGCGGCAGTCCTACCTTGATTACGCCATGAGCGTTATCGTTGGCCGAGCGCTACCCGATGTCAGAGATGGATTGAAACCGGTGCATCGCCGTGTGCTATACGCCATGAGTGAATTGGGCAACGACTGGAATAAGCCTTATAAAAAGTCCGCGCGTATCGTCGGGGACGTGATTGGTAAATACCACCCGCATGGCGATACCGCTGTGTATGATACGATGGTACGGATGGCGCAGCCGTTTTCCTTGCGCTACATGTTGATAGACGGGCAGGGCAACTTTGGTTCGGTCGATGGCGACCCCGCAGCGGCCATGCGTTATACTGAAGTGCGCATGTCTAAAATTGCCCACGAGTTGCTGGCCGATTTGGATAAAGAGACCGTCAACTTCATCCCCAACTACGACGAGTCTGAAGTACAACCCGATGTATTGCCGACACGCTTGCCGAATTTATTGGTCAATGGCTCATCCGGTATCGCCGTTGGCATGGCGACCAATATTCCACCGCATAATTTGTCCGAAGTTATCAGCGCCTGTCTGGTGGTGATCGACCAGCCCGACATCAGTATTTTGGAATTGATGGAGCATATTCCAGGGCCGGATTTCCCTACCGCAGGCATTATTAACGGGGCATCTGGCATTTACAGCGCCTACACCACAGGCCGTGGCAAGATTTATATGCGGGCACGCTGTCATTTTGAAGATATCGGTGACACCAGTCGTCAGGCCATTGTCACTACCGAATTACCGTATCAGGTCAATAAAGCGCGGTTGTTGGAAAAAATTGCTGAACTTATCAAAGAAGCCAAGCTGGAAGGCATTTCTGCCTTGCGTGATGAGTCCGATAAAGACGGCATGCGCATGGTGATTGAGCTGCGGCGCGGTGAAATGCCCGAAGTGGTGTTGAATAACTTGTACAAGCAGACCCAGTTCCAGACCGTGTTTGGTATTAACATGGTGGCGCTGCTCGGTGGTCGTCCGTATTGTATGAATCTGAAAGAGATTCTGGATGCGTTTATTGACCACCGCCGCGAGATTGTTACGCGCAGGACGGTGTATTTATTGCGCAAAGCCCGTGACCGTGCGCACATTCTGGAAGGTTTGGCGGTGGCGTTAGCCAACATCAACGAGATGATTGAGTTGATCCGCGCGTCAAAAAATCGTGAAGAAGCCAAAGCCGGTTTGCTGGAAAAGTCCTGGCATGCAGGATTGGTGTCCAGTTTGCTGGAAAGCGCCGATGCCACGCGTTCACGGCCGGAAGATTTGGCCGAGCAGTTTGGTATTCACGGCGGCGAGTACAGTTTGTCTGAAACTCAGGCGCACGCCATTTTAGATTTGCGTCTGCATCGTTTAACCGGTTTAGAGCAAGATAAGATTGTTGAAGAATACAAGCAGTTGCTGGCGCAAATTGATGAGTATTTGTTTATTTTGGCCAACGATATCCGTTTAATGGAAATCATCCGCGAAGAACTGGTGGCCATTAAGGACGAGTATTCGGACAAGCGTCGTACCGAAATTGTCCAGGATCATTCGGACTTATCGGATGGCGATTTGATAACTGTGGAAGATATGGTGGTTACCATGTCGCACGAGGGCTATGTAAAAGCCCAGCCTTTGGGTGACTATAAGGCGCAACGACGTGGTGGTCGGGGTAAATCGGCCACTGCCATGAAGGAAACCGATTATATCGACAAATTGATTGTTGCCAATACCCACGATACCGTGTTGTGTTTTTCGTCATTAGGCAAAGTGTATTGGCTTAAGGTCTATCAATTGCCGGTGGCCAGCCGTGCGGCGCGTGGCAAGCCGTTTGTCAATTTGCTGCCGCTGGAAGCGGGCGAAAAAATCAACGCCTTGTTGCCGATCAGTGAGTTTACCGAAAACAAATTCATCTTTATGGCAACCTCCACAGGTACGGTCAAAAAGACGCCGTTAAATGAGTTTGAAAAACCGCGCACCACCGGTAAAATCGCTATTGATTTACGTGATGACGACAGCTTGGTGGGTGTTGCAGTAACTGACGGTCAGCAAAATGTGCTGTTGTTCAGCTCCACCGGTAAAGCGGTGTGCTTTAATGAAGAAGACGTGCGCTCTATGGGGCGTAATGCCACCGGCGTGCGCGGGATGCGCTTAAAAGACGGCGAAAAGATCATCTCCTTGATTATTTCCACCGAAGGCACGGTGTTGAATATTACCGAAAACGGTTATGGCAAACGCACTAAGCTGGAAGAGTTCACCTGCCACAAGCGTGGTGGCCAGGGTTTGATTGCTATCCAGACTTCGGCGCGTAATGGGGCGGTAGTGGGTGCGGTGCTGGTGAATGATAACGATGAAATCATGTTGATCTCGGATGGCGGTACGTTAGTGCGTACCCGCGTGGATGGTATTTCTGTGGTGGGTCGTAACACCCAGGGTGTTACCATTATCCGTCTGGATAAGAAAGAAAAAGTGATTGGTGTGGATCGTATCGAAGGTTTGGCGGATGAAGAGGAAGACGATCTTGAGCTTGATGCGGTGTTGGACGGTGAGTTAGCGTTGGCTGATGATGTGGATTCCACTTTAGATGATACTGCAATTGATGATGTTGAGCTAGGTGAAGAAGAGTAGTTTTCGATGATTTTTATAGCCATCCAACAGCCAGAGCTTGTTAAATAAGGCAACCAGCTTAATAGAGGACAAAATGTAGGTTGGGTTGAGCGCTTTTCTCAACCCAACATTTCCATTGTAAATGTTGGGTTGCCAAACAGCAGGCAGCCCAATCTACGTGAACATTATTATTTTTGTTCCGGTTGTGTGGGTAGTTGAAAACACTAAAAATACAGGAGTTGTATGAACGTTTTACCAAATTGCCCACAATGTGGCTCTGAGTTTACCTATGAAGACGGTGATATGTATGTTTGTCCTGAGTGTGCGCATGAATGGGGGAAAGGCACTATAAGCGCAGAGCTTAGCAATGCGCTTATTGTCAAGGATGCTTACGGCAACCTTCTTAAGGACGGTGATAGCGTTACGGTTATTAAAGACTTAAAGGTGAAAGGGTCATCAGATGTGGTTAAAGTGGGTACTAAAGTTAAAAACATCCGCTTAGTCGAAGGCGACCATGATATCGACTGCAAAATAGACGGTATTGGTGCTATGAAATTGAAATCGGAATTTGTTAAAAAGGCTTAGTTTGACTAGTAATGCACGTTGGGGTGCGGTAACGAACCCCAACCCATGATGCATTGTGTCGTTGGAGTTCCTAATGTCACCACCAACCTAGTACTCAGTCAATATTATTCTGTCGGATGCTATAAAGACCTACGAGGTTTTAAAAACCTCGTAGGTCTCACATCGGTCAAAAATATACCCGGCATATCAAGATTGACTGAGTACTAGCTTTTGTCCCTGTTTAAATGCGTAACCCGAGTCATTCAAAGAAAATCTGCACCACTTGCCTTCTAAATAATTAAATTATACGAATAACTATCCAAAACAGTGAGAATCTAATGTCCAGAGTATTTAATTTTAGCGCCGGCCCCTCGGCATTCCCAGAGTCTGTTTTGCAACAAGCCCAGCAAGAAATGCTGGATTGGCGCGGTAGCGGCATGTCGGTGATGGAAATGAGCCATCGCGGCAAGCATTTTTCGCTGATTGCCGAAGAGCTGGAAAGCGATTTGCGCGAGTTGATGGCAATTCCTGAAAACTACAAAGTGTTGTTTTTACAAGGTGGTGCATCGGCACAGTTTGCTTTTATCCCGCAAAATATCTTAAACGGCAAAACTAAAGCCTGTTACGTCAATACCGGCGCATGGTCAGAAAAGGCCATTAAAGATGCTAAAGCCTATTGTGATGTCGTCGTTAGCGCCAGTTCAGAAGAGTCCAAATTCACCACGATTCCTGATGTTGCGGATTGGGCATTGGACAGTGAGGCGGCTTATTTGCACTACACCTCCAACGAAACCATCCACGGCGTGGAGTTTCAAAACGTGCCGGATGCTAAAGGCTTAACCTTGGTATCGGATATGTCATCAAACATCCTGTCTCGCACGGTGGATGTCAGCCAATACGGTTTGATTTATGCTGGAACCCAAAAGAATATGGGGCCTGCGGGTGTCACTGTCGTTATCGTTAGGGATGATTTAATTGGCCATGCCGACAAGAAAGTGCCAGGCGTATTTAGTTATGCAGAACAGGTTAAGAACGGGTCTATGCTCAATACCCCTGCTACGTATAACTGGTATCTGGTCGGTTTGGTACTGAAATGGCTGAAAGCGCGGGGCGGCGTTGCGGCAATGGAACAATTTAATATCGCCAAAGCCGCCAAATTGTATCAAGCGATAGACCAGTCTACCCTGTACCGCAATCCGGTGGAAAAAGCCTATCGCTCACGGATGAACGTACCGTTTATTTTAGCGGATGAAAACCTGGATAAGGCGTTTATTAAAGACTCTGAAGCGGCTGGTTTATATGAGCTGAAAGGCCATCGTTCGGTCGGCGGCATGCGCGCCAGTATCTATAACGCCATGCCGGATGCCGGTGTCGATGCCCTGATTGCGTTTATGGCAGAGTTTGAACGTAGCCATTAAACACGGCCACTGTATTGCACACGATCACACCGAAATTAATCGAGAAGAAGAATGTCGTCCATCACCTCACTAGCCGAATTAAGAGAAAAAATTGATGCCATTGACGCAGACTTGTTGCGCTTGATTAATGAACGCGCGGCCTGTGCTGTGGAAGTGGCCAAAACCAAAATCGCTCAAGGTGAACAGGGCACGTTTTATCGCCCAGACCGTGAATCTTTGGTGCTGCGGCGCATTAAGGACATGAACCAAGGTCCGTTGCCGGACTACACCGCCGTGCGCTTTTTTAGGGAATTGATGTCATCGTGTCTGGCGCTGGAAAAGCCGATGAATGTGGCTTTTTTAGGGCCAGAAGGCACATTTACCCAGCAAGCGGTGGTCAAGCATTTTGGTAATGCGGTGAAGGCCATGCCGTCGGCGACGATTGATGAAATTTTTACCGTGGTTGAAGGCGGCGCTTGCCAATTTGGTGTGGTGCCGGTGGAAAACTCCACCGAAGGCGTGATCAGCCATACGTTGGACCGGTTGCTGAATTCGCATTTAAAGATTTGCGGCGAAGTGGAAATCCGCGTCCATCAAAACCTGATGGGACACGTCGCCAATTTAGCTGATATTACCGAAGTGTTTTCACACCAGCAATCGTTGGCGCAATGTCGTAAATGGCTGGATAAAAACCTGCCCCATGCCAAATTGACCGCCGTCAGCAGCAATGCTGAAGCGGCGAAAATGGCCGCTGCCAACCATCAGGTTGCCGCGATTGCAGGCCGCGTTGCCGCTGAAATCTACGAGTTGGATATCTTGGCTAAAAATGTCGAAGATGAGCCCAATAACACCACACGTTTTATTATCATTGGCCAGCAAATATCCAGCCCTACCGGTCGGGATAAGACCTCGCTGGTGGTATCTACCGGTAATAAGCCAGGTGCTTTGCACCAAGTGCTGGAGCCGTTTGCCAAGCTGGGCGTGGACATGGTGAATATTGAATCCAGGCCGTCTCGACAAGGCGTGTGGGATTATGTGTTTTTCATCGACATTGACGGCCACTGCGAAGATGACAAGGTTGCTCAAGCGTTGGTATTATTAAAAACTAATGTGAGTATGCTCAAGTTGTTGGGCTCTTACCCGAAAGCTGTTATTTAACCCTGATTGCCTGTACTTATCTCATGAACACGACTGATAACATTTACCAGCTGGCAGTTGCCGGCGTACAAAGCCTGATCCCTTACAAAGGTGGCAAGCCGATTGAAGAACTGGAGCGCGAGTTGGGTTTAAGCCATATTGTTAAATTGGCCTCCAATGAAAATCCTATCGGCATTGGTCAAAAAGCTTTGGCCGCCATCCAAAAGGCATCGGCAGATTTGGCGCTATATCCTGATGGTAACGGTTATCGTTTAAAGCAAGCCTTGGCCGCAAAATATGCGCTCGATGCCAGCCAGATTACCTTGGGCAATGGCTCCAACGAAATTTTAGAATTGTTGGCACGGGCTTTTTTAACGCCGAAACACGAAGTGATTTTTTCCCAACATGCGTTTGCCGTGTATCCGATTGTGACTCAAGCGGTTGGCGCGAAAGCGGTTGTTGTACCGGCGGTTAATTATGGCCATGATTTGGATGCCATGCTGGCCAGCGTTACCGAGCACACACGGTTAATTTTTATTGCCAATCCCAATAATCCCACCGGCACTTTGCTAAGCCAAGCCGATGTAAAACGCTTTATTGCCGCGTTGCCGGATACAGTGATTTGTGTGTTGGATGAGGCGTATTTTGAGTTTGTCAGTGGTGCAGCGTTGGCGGATTCAGCAGTTGAAGCCATTAATTCTATCGACTGGCTTAAGTTGTATCCCAACCTAATCATTACCCGCACGTTTTCCAAAGCCTATGGTCTGGCCGGATTGCGTGTCGGTTATGGCTTGTCCAGCCCGCAAATGGCGGATATTCTCAATCGGGTGCGCCAGCCGTTTAATAATAATGCGTTGGCGTTGGCGGCGGCAGAAGCAGCTTTGGATGATATTGATCATTTACAAAAAACGCTGCAAACCAATAGTCAAGGTATGCAGCAACTCACCGATGGCTTCAAGGCTTTGGGTTTAGAATGGATTCCATCGGCGGGTAATTTTGTCTCGGTGGATTTAAAACAGCCTGGGCAGCCGATTTATGAGGCGTTATTGCGTAAAGGCGTGATTGTGCGTCCGGTCGGTAATTACGAAATGCCCAACCATTTGCGGATCAGTATTGGTACGCAAGTGGAAAACCAAACCTTTCTTAATGCTTTAAAAGACATTCTGGCTGATGTTTAACCGTCTGTGTGTTATTGGTGTAGGTTTAATCGGTGGCTCTATTGCCCGCTCAGCAAGATCGCGTGGTTTGGCCAGGCAGATTATTGGTTTTGGGCGTCAGTCTGACTTGCAAAATCTGCAATCTGCCAAACGCTTAGGGGTTATTGACCAATATTATCTGGATATAGATTTCGCTGTAAATAATGCTGATTGTGTTGTGATTGCTACGCCGGTGGCGGCAGTGGCAGCCGTTTTTGAGCAGCTCAAACCTTTCTGGAATGCACAGACGATTTACACCGATGTCGGCAGTACCAAGGGCAATGTAATTGCTGCTGCACAAGGTGTATTTGGTGAGGTGCCGAATAATTTTATTCCAGCGCACCCTATAGCCGGTGCAGAAAATAGCGGTGTGGAAGCGGCGGTCGATAACTTGTTTGTTAATAAGCGCCTGATTATCACGCCTACCAGTCAATCGCAATTTGATGCAATACAAAAAATTCAGCAGTTTTGGCAGCAGATGGGGGCTATTGTTGACTTGATGACGGTTACACAACACGATGCCGTGTTGGGCGCGACCAGTCATTTGCCGCATATTCTGGCCTTTGCATTGGTCGATATGCTCGGCCAAAAAGACGAACAAAATGAGATTTTTAAGTACGCCGCCGGTGGTTTCAGGGATTTTACCCGCATAGCCTCCAGCGACCCCACCATGTGGCGCGATATTTGTACGGCCAATAAAAATGAATTGATACCATTAATCGAGCAGTTCAAGACAGAATTAGATAAAATACAAGGTTTGCTGGCGCAAGATGATGGCGAGCAGCTTTTTGAAACCTTTACGTATGCACGTCAGGCACGGCAACGCTTTCTGGATCAGTTCCTA
>NZ_FUKI01000035.1 GCF_900163755.1 Crenothrix polyspora
CTTCGACAAGCTCAGCACGAACGGTGGCTGTAACTGTCCTAAGTTGAAAACGCTGTATGTAAATACCCCTTCCCTGGATAAAATTAGCGATGTAATCGCCCAAGCGACATCAAGCCAAACAATGGCAGTCTTTTATGTTACTTACAGGTGAATACATACGAACTCAAGAGTCGGATTACCGACTTGGAACACAGTTTTATGACTTTCAAACCCGTAGTATCCATGTAGGGAATGTTTACGCACCAAATCAGGTGCACAAAATGCACCCTACACGACTAATGTACCCTATTGATTGCGCTTATCGTATTACAATCCAGTGCGCACTAAGCGAAGTTGACCAGCAAATTCGTTTTTATAAGCCCAGTCATCACCACCGCTGACGAAATTGACCCCCCACGCGTAAACACCCCCAACACCAACACCGGGTGATGATGCCCAAAACCAAGCGGCTGGGGTAGCTGGAAACACAGCCAGATTAATAGCGGGGCTGTAGCATTGCTCCTCAACAATAGATGCCAGTTCTTTTATATTGGGTAAACGCCAGTCAGTTTTACCTAAAAATCCCCCCGTTCTATTGATAACAGTCGCTCTATTTAACGCTGCTTTCCACCCATAAGAAGCCGCAGTACCGGCACATTTGCCGTTTGCGCGACTCCAAATCTGGCCTTCGCTGCATTTTTTCCATGTTAGCCCCGTTTTTTTATTGGTAACCGAGCCGTTCTTGTTGTCAGTGAACTGAGTGGTTGGGCTGCTCGCGGGAATACTAGCAGTTTTACAGGTTTGGGCTGCAACATGTGTAAGTGGCACCAATACCAATAGGCTGACTAATAAGATTTTTTTTGTTTGGTTGTGCATGATTCTCTCCGGAATTGATAGCTAATCGGGAAATACGGTGCTAATTAAGATCACTTTTTGACAAGTTGCTGGCGTATAACTACTAATCACTGTCCGCTACGCACTAAACGAACCTTACCTTCAGTGCCTTTATCAGCCCAGTAGCTGTAACCAAAATCAGAGGAGACATACCATGCGTTGCCGGCATTACCGGCGTACGGAGACGATGTCCAAATCACAGAGTCATCTCTGTCGAGGTAGGTAGGAAAATACTCTCTCACAACGGCCGGCTCATACGAACCCTCTCTACTGTAGTTGAGAATAGAGCGCAACTCCTCTTTAGTAGGCAAACGCCAGTCTTTTGCACCACACCACCCCGCTGCGTTAACGGCTTTTACATAAGCAGCGGTGTCGCAAGCACTGAGTGTCTTATTGCAGTTACCACCACCTTGTATCCCCGCCTTACCGCCATTTTTACTGTTGACGGGTTCGTACCATGTATACGTCCAACCCTCATAATGCAGACCACTGATATTACTCTCGACCTTATTGATAACGCTGGTGACACGCGGGTCAGTCTTCTCTTCCCAGGTTAAGCCGGTAACATTGTCTTTGACACAATTCCAACTATCTACAGAAGGCGGCAACGTTTTGCCAAAGGCGCTAATTTTGGTAAAACTGAAACCACGATAGCCATCGAGGTTATTATTGCGGGTGACATCACGCCCAGATTCGCCATCTTGCCCCAAGTAACCAACAAATGGACAAGCGCGACCATTTATTGTCGCATCGCCACAACTAGTAATACCGGTATCATTAAGTTCGCCGGTAACAACATTAACGACAAC
The DNA here is from genome assembly GCF_900163755.1 of Crenothrix polyspora. Taxonomy (GTDB): domain Bacteria; phylum Pseudomonadota; class Gammaproteobacteria; order Methylococcales; family Methylomonadaceae; genus Crenothrix; species Crenothrix polyspora. Next base: position 1,683 of record NZ_FUKI01000035.1, read on the forward strand.
TGTATCACTGGCCGCCGCTTTTTTAGCATCAGTGACGGTGAGCTTAAATATCAGTGTCATGGGTTTTGAATTATTATTGCGTTTTGGCGTTTGCAGCGATGCTATAACGCTACTGGCATTTACCAAAGGCAACTTAGAGCCACCAATTTGAGTCCATTGATAAGTTACAATCTTACCCCCTGGATCAACACTGAGTTTCCCGTTAAGAGAAACGGAAGCACCCAAACCGACAGTTTGGTCAAGCCCCGCTTTGGCAACAGGCTTTTTATTAACGGGAGGAGTAACCACAGGGGGGGTGGCGGCTTCAATGATGGGGGCAACAAGCAGTGATAAAGCAAGCAGCCCGAAAGAATGATACGAGAGTGAACGGTGAAGTTTCATCTTTAATTTCCTATCTCTTGGTCGTGTTTTAAAAGGGGGCGGTTGACCCAATGCTACTACCGTGTGATACATTGTCAAGTGAACTATTTCACAAAAAATATGATTAAATTGTAAACTTACAGTCAATTCATAGCGCATATTAACCAATCGAGCGTTTTTTTACGTTACTCGTAATTACAATCGCAGAGCTACGAGAAAAAGTAACTAGGAGTCTGTCGGTCTTAGGATTTATATCTACCCGATTCGCGTAAAAACACGTAAATCAG
>NZ_FUKI01000016.1 GCF_900163755.1 Crenothrix polyspora
CACTAAATTATCAAACTGTTAAAAAATAGCAATAGCTTTGGAAAAAGTGTACGGTAGTGAAACGCCCCTGAACTGTCACAATATTGTCAACATCCCATAATCACCCTGTCATATAGCACGGCCTATAATCTGAACTTCCTCTACTCGGCTCGGAGTTATCGTCATGCAGCGCTGTCTGCTCAGTAAGACACTGTCGGCCACAAAATCGAATAATTAACTCTCTTTTAGCTTAAAGCAGCCCCCACCTGCTTTAAGCTTTTACGCCCACATTGCCACCCTTAACAAGGAACTACCCATGTTGGATCAATTTTATAAAACCAGTCTGTTGACAGCCACGGCGGCGCTTGCCATCGTCGGTTTTCAAAGCAATGCCCACGCCCATTCATACCACAAGCCACAACATACCAACACCCCTCTGGTTATTGGCCACCGTGGTGCCGCAGGCTACCGCCCTGAGCATACCTTGGAAGGTTATACATTGGCCATTGATATGGGGGTGGATTTTATCGAACCGGATTTGGTGCTCACTAAAGACGGCCAGATGATCGCCCGCCATGAACCCATGATAGGTGGCACAACCGATGTGGCCAAACATCCTGAATTTGCCGACCGCAAGACCAAACGCATGGTTGACGGGGTGGAATATAACGATTGGTTTGCCACCGATTTTACCCTCGCAGAAATCAAGACCCTGCGTGCTATTCAAGCGCGTGCAGACCGCGACCCGCAATACAACGGCCTATTCCAAATACCGACCTTGTATGAAGTGATCGAACTGGCCAAACGTAAAAGCAAAGAAACAGGGCGCACTATTGGCATCTACCCTGAAATAAAACACTCCACCTATCATGCACAGTTCAAGGATGCCAACAACCATGACTTGTTTGGCACACATTATTTTGAAGACAAATTGTTCAGAAGGCTGCACCACAGTTACGCTGACAGTGCCTGCGCACCGGTGTTTATCCAATCCTTTGAAGTCAGTAATTTACGCTATTTAAGTCATAAGACCCGGATCAATCTGGTGCAATTGGTCGATGCTGATGATGTGAACGCCGACGGTTCAATCTCGTTGGTCGCCCCTTCCAAACAGCCGTATGATTTTGTGGTGAACGGCGATGCCCATACCTTTGCAGATCTATTGACCGACAAAGGGCTGGATTTTGTCAAAGGCTATGCCGATGTTATTGCCCCGTGGAAACCTTATCTGGTGAAGACTGTGGCTGATGGTATAGACCGTAATGGCGATGGCAAACTGACCATCAATGACCGACGTATCGATGGCAGTACCGGCGTGGTAGAGATGGCGCACAAAAAGGGCTTGCAGGTGCATACCTGGACTTTCCGCAACGATGCCAGCGGCTACGGTTTTTCTGATCCTAAAAAAGAGATCACCTATTATTTTGATTTAGGGATAGATGGCCTGTTTACCGACTTTGCCGATACCGGTGTGGCGGCGCGAGATTTATCCAGTTATAAGCGATCAACCAAGCATCACGGGCATTGCCACGCATCCTATTGATACGCAATTTTAATCTGCGGCTGTTACAAAAACCTGCGAGGTTTTTAAAACCTCGTAGGTTTTGCCATGCGCAGACATGTCCCCATCAAAACAAAAATGGCACAGCCATAATGCCGGTATTTATCTGCGAACGAATAGCCTCCCTCTCATAAACTCGGTGCATCTTTTGCCGAGTTTTTTTTGATTCCCAAAGACCAGCTGATTATCTATATCGTCTCTTGTTCATACCAGTGCTTACTACGGTTGACAAGTTGCACAACGCTTAGCATCACCGGCACTTCAATCAACACCCCCACCACGGTAGCCAACACCGCCCCCGACTCAAATCCGAACAGGCTAATAGCGGTCGCCACGGCCAGTTCAAAAAAATTACTGGCACCAATCAATGCCGAAGGCCCTGCGACACAATGCGCCACCTTAAGTTTTCGGTTCAGCCAATACGCCAGTCCGGCATTAAAATACACTTGAATGATGATGGGTACCGCCAGCAAGCCTATCACAAGTGGTTGCGCCAGAATCTGTTGACCCTGAAAGCCAAACAGCAGGATCAATGTCAGCAGTAATGCCGATAATGACAACGGCGATAGCCATTGCAATGCGGCCAGCAGAGATAATGCAAACAGCATGATGGCATCATTCACCGCCACTTGCGACAAGGTGAAATGTGGCTCACCGTCACACAAGTTGCTCCAGACAAACACCATTGCCGTACAGGGTGCTGCCGCCAGCAGGATTAAACCGGCAATGTAAGAATCAATTTGCCCGGCCGGTAACCAGTCCGCAAACAAGTAACGGATAAACAGCCCGCCTAGCAACGCCATCGAAAACGGTTTGACCAGCCAGTTAATGAACAAGGTGACGGCAATGCCGCGTGCGTGTTGCTTCACTGCATGAAGAGCGCCGAAGTCGATCTTCAACAGCATGGGGACAATCATTAACCAGATCAGCACCGCCACCGGCAGATTGACTTCAGCAGCCTTCATGCTGCCGATGGCTTGGAATAGCCCTGGGAAATAATGCCCAGACACAATGCCCAGGCCAATACAGCCAAACACCCATAGCGTCAAATAGCGCTCAAAAAAACCGATACCTTTGTTGGCCGCCATCGGGTGCTATCCTACCTGGCCAATAGCACGGATCTGCTGTTCCAATGCCAGTTGTTCCAGGCTTTCGGGGCGCAGGCTGGTAAACAACTGAACACGCCGCTCCAGCACGGCAAAGGCTTTGGCAAAGGCGATGCGCTTAGCAGCCGCATCAGCGCCAGAAGGATCTTCAACTCCCCAATGTGCGGTGATAGGCTGTCCTGGCCACACGGGGCAGACTTCACCGACGGCGTTATCGCACACGGTAATTACAAAATCCAGTGCAGGAGAATCCGCTTGCGCAAACTCATCCCAGCTTTTGCTGCGGGCATCGGATAAAGTGATACCTTCCAACGCCAATCGCTCCAATGCCAACGGGTTGACCTTACCGAGCGGGAAACTGCCCGCGCTAAAAGCCCGAAAACGCCCCGCCCCCAATTTAGTCAACAAGCCTTCGGCCAAGATACTGCGGGCAGAATTGCCGGTGCATAGAAACAGTGCATTATAAACACGCACGCTCATTGACAACCTCCTTTCGAAGTAGGCGCACAACAGGCCGATGGGGCTGATGGAGTTATCTTAACGGGTACTGGGGTGTCTTCACCAAACACGGGGATGCTGGCCAGCGAGTGGAAGGCTTCCCAGGCGATGCCTTGGGGGTCGATAGTCCAGTATTTGTCAGATTTGGCATAACAGCACGCGGCATCGGTTTGTTGCTTCACCGGCAACACGGCATCGGTGAGCTGCTGGCTTATCTGCCCCAATTCTGCATCGGAATCAACTTGTATCCCCAAGTGATCCAACCCCACTTTTGCACCCCGCGCTGAGATGGCAAAATTGATGCGCGGGTCATCCAGCATCCATTTGGCGTAATCGGGTTGGCTGACGGTAGGTTGCGCGGCAAACAAGGCTGAATAAAAGTCGATACTTTCGGCCAGGTTATTGACGGCAATATGTACATGGAAACGTTTCATAATTCGGTGTCCTGGGTTAAGAAGTGCGGGGTAAGGTTTGGCGTGTCTTCGTCGCAACAAGCGGTAGCCGGTGTGCAGGGCGTGCCCGCGCAACAATTTTCCGTCAGGTAAGCCAGCAATTCATTCATGACGCTGAAATTGGCGGCATAATAAATAAAGCGGCTTTCCTGGCGTGCGCTGATTAAGCCTGCATTGGCCAGTTCTTTTAAGTGGAAGGATAACGTGGCATTAGGAAGGGTTAAGGCTTTGGCGATTTCACCCGCCGCAATCCCCTCTACACCCGTTTGCACCAGCAAACGGAAAATACTTAAACGGGTTTCTTGCGCTAAGGCGGCAAGGGCTTTGACGGCTAGATTTATTTTCATATTTCTATAATATTGGAAATATAGAAGCATGTCAATATCAGCCCATACTATCGGCCATGTCATTCACGCTGTCATATAACCTTCATCTTCGTAGGTTAAAATCCAGTTGTCTTAGTTAACGTTAACAACCGACCTTGCCATCTCTATAAAAACGGTTGCCCCGATAACACACGCAATTGGGTTAGCATGAAAAACACAGCTTATCGAACCATCTGGATTTCTGATTTACACCTAGGTTCTACGCAATGCCAGGCCGATATTTTGCTGGATTTTTTAAAATTCAACGACAGCGAAAAACTGTATCTGGTAGGGGATATTATTGACTTTTGGGCGCTGTCCAAAAAAATGTACTGGCCACGCGACCACAATACCGTCATCCAGAAACTGCTGCGCAAAGCACGCCACGGCACCCAGATCATTTACGTCCCAGGCAACCATGATGACAATGTCAGGGAGTACGACAACCATGTATTTGGCGACATCACCGTTAAAACATCTGATGTACATACCACGGCGGCCGGTAAAAAATTTCTGGTAGTCCACGGTGATGAATACGATGCCATTGCCCGCCATCATGAATGGGTGGCACGATTGGGGAGCAAGAGCTATGACATCCTGCTTGAAATTAACCGCTATTTAAGATTGCTGCGCCGCGTGTTTGGCATACCGCAGTCGCAATTTTCGCTAGCCGCCTACGTTAAATACAAAGTCAAAAACATCGTCCAGTTCATTTCTGACTATGAAGAAAACATCGTCAACACGCTCAGGGATGATGGCCTGGATGGCGTGATTTGCGGCCATATCCATCATGCTGAAATCAAGGACATCGGCGGTTTTTTGTATGTCAACACCGGCGATTTTGTCGAAAGCTGCACCGCTATTGTTGAACATACAAATGGCGCATTGGAGCTGGTGAAATGGTTAAAATCTGAAACCACTGTACACGACGAACCACAGGAAGAAGCCCTGGAAAATGCCGTATACCACTCATAAATTCAGCGCCTGTTCCTAGTCGCCTCATGAATCAATAACCAACCTACGCCTATGAAATACGGTTTTTATATCATCCTTGCTGCCCAGTTTTTTTCATCACTGGCCGACAATGCTTTGCTGTTTGCCGCCATTGAACTCCTAAAAAACATTGCAGCACCCACTTGGCAAATACCGGTACTGCAACAGTTTTTTGTTGTTTCATTTATTGTGTTGGCACCTTTTGTAGGGCCGTATGCCGATTCAATCCCTAAAGGTAAGGCGATGCTCATCAGCAATAGCATTAAAATTGTTGGCTGTCTGGCCTTGTTTTTGGGTGTGCATCCGTTGCTGGCCTACGGTTTTGTCGGCACAGGATCGGCGCTGTATTCCCCGCCAAATACGGCATTTTGACCGAATACCTGCCTGCTGACCGTCTGGTATGGGCCAACGGCTGGATGGAAGGCCTCACGGTAGCCGCCATTATTTTTGGTGCCATCATGGGTGGTTTATTAATTGGCGATCATTTTCAAACGCTAGTTGACCAACAGTTAATCGGCCATTGGTGGAGTTTTGGTATAACGTCAGCCCCTAAATTTGCCATTGTTTTTATCTTGGTTTTATATGTGGTTGCGGCGGTATTCAATTTATTTATTCCTGAACTTCCCATAGAAAAACCGTGGCCTAAGGAGAGCATAGGCTATCTGTGGACGGATTTTTGGCGAGGTTTTAAAGTATTGTGGAAAGACCCGTTAGGCCAGGTGTCTTTGGCGGTGACCTCTTTATTTTGGGGGGCGGGTACAACCTTACGCTTTATTATCCTGGTTTGGGCGGCTGCTTCGTTCGATTTTAATCTACAACAAGCCACGCAGTTAACGGCGGTGGTCGCTATCGGGCTGGCAGTGGGTTCTGTTATCGCCGCTAAGAATATAGTGCTGGAGCATGCCGTAAAAGTATTGCCATTAGGCATCGCCATGGGGGTGGTTGTGCTGATGATGGCCTGGATAACCGACTGGCCGTTGGCCATATTGCTGTTAATATTGACCGGTGCGCTGGCCGGCAGTTTTTTAATCCCGATGAATGCCCTGTTACAGCATAGGGGGCATCTGCTGATGGGTTCCGGGCAATCCATCGCTTTGCAGAACTTTAACGAAAATAGCAGTATCCTGCTGATGCTAGGCGCTTACGCGCTCATGGTCGAAGCTGAACTACCGATAAAAACCATTGTGGTTGTGTTTGGGTTGTTCATTGCGTTCACCATGTCCTGGCTAAATTACAAGCATGGTAATGACCAAGATCATGGGGAGCTTTAATGAATTACTTTGGAAAACTCGATGACCCAGTTAGAGTGATCCCGTTATTGCAGCGATGAAAAAACGGGTATTAATCATGTCGGTGGGGGCTGGCAGTGGCCACATTAAGGCGGCGGAAGCCCTGGAATATACCTTTGCTGTAGACAGCCGTGTCACGGAGGTGGTTAACAAGGATGCCCTACAATACACCAATAAGTTGTTTCGGGATTTTTACTCAACGTTTTACCACTCCTTAGTACGCTCTGCCCCCAATTTTCTAGGTTGGTGGTACAAAACCAGCGATGAGCCGTGGAGTACGGATACCATGCGCATCATGCTGGATCGCCTGAATACCAAGCCTTTGGTAGCTTTTATTCAGGACTTCAACCCCCATATTGTGGTGTGTACGCATTTTATGCCGGCCGGGATTATTTCCCATCTCATCACCACAGAGCAAATCCAGGCACGGTTGTCGATTGTGGTGACTGATTTTTATGCCCATGCCATGTGGCTGTCGCGTTCATTCCACCGCTATTTTGTGGCTATTGAAGAAACACGGGCGCATCTGCACATGCTGGGTATACCCCAGGAAAGAGTGACCGTTTCCGGCATACCAATACACCCGATTTTTCAACAGGCTGTTGATCGTACCGAAGCCAGATTGACGATGGGTTTGCATCCAGACAAGCCGGTATTGCTGTTGTCGGCGGGTGCGTTGGGAATGGCCTCCACCGAATTTATGGTCGAGCGGCTACTGAATCTGAACAGTGATGCTCAAATAGTCGTGGTGTGTGGCCGTAATGATACGTTAAAGCAACGAGTCATTAGTTTGGTGCATAAATGCAGTTTGAATTTCAGGGTGCTGGGTTACAGCGACCAGATGCACACCCTGATGAAACTGGCCGATATTTTTATCGGCAAACCCGGCGGGGTGACAGCCTCCGAAGTCATCGCCTGTGGCCTGCCTATGTGTGTGGTAACCCCGATTCCTGGCCAGGAAGAGCGGAACAGCGACCATTTGTTGGAAGAAGGCATTGCCGTTAAATGCCATGATTTGACTACGTTGCCCTTCAAGCTGGAACAATTGCTGCAAAATCCTGACAAATTGATCAGCATGAAGCAGAACGCCTTACGCTTCGCCAAACCACAGGCATCACAAATTATCGTAGACACCTTACTGGAAGATAAGCTAACGCACTTGTCGCTTAGCAAGCATCAACGCAATGCACTGTCTATGATGGCAAGGTCGCAGACTTCCAATAATATTAACAAATACTATTGAGCGTTTTTCTAGCTCATTCATCCAGAAAATACATTTGCATTTTTTTACGATCACCCCTGTTTTCACCCATAAACGGCTTACTAACTGGCAAGGCTCAAACCGCTATTTTATGAAGAACTCAGTTGACTTTTTTTAATTTTCTAAACTCGTTCAACTTGCCCAATGATTTGTTGAAGTTCGACTACGTTTAATTTTGTTAATAAATGCAAGCCTGCACGGAGAATTTCACCCCGCTTAACCGGTAATCCATCGGCTGCGAAGGCTTTTTTAAGCTCGGTAAGTACCAAATAATCCTGTTCTGGAAAGGAGAAGCTATCTCGAATAATTTTTGCTTTGACGTTTTTTAGTGTTTTCTTATATTTTTTTGCATCGATTTCAACGTTTTTAACATCTGTTTTAGCTTCAACGCTTACACCCGATTTTGCCAAAAATGGCGATTGGGATTTTTGTTTGTTGACTGCTTTAACTTTAGCTGGCTCAGTCTCTACCGATTTTGAGGCTGTTTTTTTTGATTTTGATCTGCTCATTTGAATTCTCTTAAGATAACGGGCATTGCCGTTTTTAGTACATTGTTTATGGATGGCATCCGTTTCAATTCAGCCTATTAGCTAATAGGATTGTTTAAGCGGATAGTCGGCTATATGAATATTATGGCAGTGCAAAGGCAATGATTCCGGCATGATTCTAGATTTAGGCCCTGTGCCTACACCTTTCACCATTTGGTGGACGGAAACCGGCGCGTCCTTTTGTAGTTTAGCCGCTAATCTCAGCCGCACGACCCCTTCCTCTGCAATGCCGCGCCCCTGCATTTTGCCATTAAAGAAAGCCTCTACCACAGCGCCAGAAATGCAGTTACTTATCCAAAGATGATCCTCACCTTCACAAAGGTCAGTATTGATTTTTACATAGCCAATGTCTGACACAGATTGGGGCGCTTGCTCTACCGCAGCCGCCAACCGGTCGGACAACTGGCTGGTGTTACCTGCCAGTGTTTGGGTGGCCACCAATATGTCTTTGTCAGTTAATGTTATGTTCGGTAACAATTTAAAGCGCTGATCACTCTCCGTGGCAATATCGCTAGCTTTTACTTGCTGATCAAAAAGAGATATTACTAAAACGTGTGCACCAGGCACTTGACCTTGTACCCGCACTGAAGTGACCAGTGTCGAAATAGGCTCGATAACATTGAGGGGTGCTAAAAGCATCACACTCTCCTGGTTAAAAATCCAAAGACGATATTTTTATTAATGCGCGCGGGGGGGGGGGGGGGGGNNCTAATTTTGTATCTGCTTTATAACCATCACAATATATCCTTTTTATTAAAAAGTTAAACAATAATCACGCATAACTACTGTTTACGTATACATAAAACGACGCACCGATTTAACAAGGATGTAAACTATAGAAACTCTGATTAATTGTGAGTTTACTTATAAGGTTAATTCACCCCAGCTGGTGAGCAGGCTAACATATTGTAGCTCTGCCGTCTGTGCGGCAACACACATAGCAAGTAAAAAGAGAGCTGTGATTGCATCACCGACTATCAAATACTACCTGCATGTAAAAGGAATCGAGTGAAAGAACCGGTGTCTCACACAGCCGATCCTATAGACTCGGTGTTCAATTTTTTTTAGCTTTACTGTAGCGAACCTAGATAAATCAAGATGTCTTCGCCCCTGAAATCAGGTGCAACGTAATGGTACATACGGCTGTACACCCTGATTTAGTGGAATTTTCTAAAATTTAAGAATTAAAAACTTGAACACCGAGTATAGACCGATTGCTTACCAATGCAATGCTCGGAGGCGGGAAAATTTTTTCCGTTGATGCTCCTGCATTCTAACCATGACATTTACCAACGCTTCGATGGCATCGAGAATATAAGGTCCTTTATTCAGCATGACGCATTCCGCCCGAACCGCCATCGCAGCATCGGTAAATTCAGGTCGTGACCGGACACCTTTTTTGGCGATGGACTCCAGGACTTGAGTCGCCCAGATAACCGGTACATGCGCGGCTTCACATAACCACAGCAACTCTTCCTGAATTTCAGCAAGTCTTGCACTTCCAAGTTCAACGGCTAAATCACCCCGCGCAATCATAATACCCAGACTATGCCGACCTATGGTTCCCAAAATAATATCAGGCAAATTTTTAACCGCAAGATTGGTTTCTATCTTGGCAATAATCGGGAACTCTATGGCATTGCGCTTGGCCAACTCAGCTATTAGATAATCCATGTCAGCCAAGGTTTCGACGAAAGAAAAGCCAATCAAATCGGCATGCGTGCAGGCAAAATCAAGATCTTTTAAATCCTTTTCACTCAAGGGCGGCAGACCCAGTTCGGTATCAGGAAAATTGATACCTTTGTCGCTTTGTATACGTACCCCAGTACTGCGTGTCTGAGTGACCCGCAGTAAAGCACCCGCGTCAGAAATGGCCTCGACAACTGCACCGAGTTTGCCGTCATCAATCCACACCTGCTGGCCGTAGTGTAATTTTTTGCTAAAGGACGACAGCGTGCAGCCAATTTGCGCAGGTTTTAGCAGTATGCCACTTTCATCATATTCAGCAGGCGAACCGATGACATCATTTTCAGTCAGCAACAATGTATCATTCTTGAACAGACGTATTTCCAACGATTCACCGGAAAACTTACCCAGCATAAAATTATCTGCCAATTCAGTATCTTCCTGCCCCTGTTCAAGCAGCGTTAATTCGGTTTCGGACATCAGATAGCTATTCTGGTTGCAACTCACCAGCCACTCGGTGGCCGACAGGGTTTGGTCTACTTGTAAGTAGCGCTGTTTATCTCGCGCATCCATAAATCCCAGAGAACTTTTGAGGGCGAGCCGTTTATGCAAGGCTTTGGGAATAGACACGCTAAATAATGCTGGGGTAGCTTCCGTGTTTTCTGATTTTTTACCAGCAGTTGCCGTCAAAATCAGTTGCGCAGGGGCAATGGTTTTACCGTAAACATTCTTTTTTACTTTAAGGTGATGCACAGGTGATCCCAATGCAATAGCTCCGGTGCGGATTTTGTGGCCAGCTAGATCCATTAATATACGGCAGATTTTGCCGGTTTCTGTTTCCGCACGGCGAATATTTTTTATCATGTTTCGCCAAATCAAAGTGTCATCATGAGCACAATTGATGCGTGCGCAGGTCATACCTTTTTCCAGTAAGGCCTGAATAAGCTCATAATTCCAGGCAGCGTCTGTTGCCAGCGTCACCATAACATGAACTTTGCTGTTTCCATGAAACGGGCCGAATAATTCGATACTGTGTTGATCCAATAATTGTTGACCCCGGTTGAAACCGGACTCACTGGGGTTTTGCTCGCCCGGCTGATAAGAATGATCTGTCGCTCGCTGTAATACATCAATCACCGCCTCCAGTGTTGACATAACTGACGCTTCGGATCGACCCAGCGATGATAATCCGGCCTGTGCCAAGCGATCTTGTAAATGCCGTAAATCAAATTGCCTTAATGCCAGATAATGCGCCAGGTTGTGCGCCCCTCGGGTGAATACGCCAGAGCGGTAATTGCTTTTATATTTCTGTAGCCTGTCTGCTGAATGAATGTCTATTTCATCGCGTATTCCAGAGATTTCAGTTAATAATTGTTTGAGGGTATCGCAATAACTGTCGCGGTTATGGGTGGCTGCTGTGTTTGACATAAAATTCTCTTACTATCAACTAACGGGACAAAAAATACCGTAATCAAATCTAACTGCGTTAAGGAAAAAAGCCAAAATATGAAACAATATGCTAATGCAAAAAGAGGAAAACGATCCCTCGATTTCCCCTCATAAATACATTAAACGAAGCTTTCCCGGATAATGACAAGGTTAATGCCCCTATCAATGACCGTTCTATTTATGATTTTTCCTGTCAAAATCAAACACAGTTGTTAAATCGACAATGGCGGGTTCATTCTTCGGTATATACATATGTTTATGTTCGCAGTCACACCGCCCTATGAATCCCCTCGCACCTTTAATCACACCACTGTGTGTCAGAATAGTTGTCGCCAAACAATTAGCCCTTAATGCGTGTGTTGCCCCTCAACTGCCATCAGTTTTTTAACGAACGGGTCGTTTTCCATGTCGCCAAAATCGGTGGCATCAATTTGCCGGTAATTACCAATATCAGCAACACTAACAGGCTTGTACTGGGTGGTGAGCAGAGGCGCAATGTCCAGCAACCGTAATTCTACTGTCCTAACGCCGTCTTTTCTAATAATGCTCGCCGGTAATTTCTCATCAACCAACCATTGTACTTCGAGCGATTGGCCATCAATCTTTCCAGTACGCAGTTCCGACCGCTTACCCATAATTTCCGATTTTTTCACATACTTAAGACTATCGAGTTCTTGCTGGCTAAGCATACTGGAAAGCTTGATCCAATCGAAACTGATGTTATTGCTTGCATTATCAGCAGGCATGTATTCGACAGCGGTTTTATCGTTGTGGTATAGCTTGCGGTATTGGATATTGCCGGTCGTGCTACGCTGCCATATTTCACCGTGTCCACCGTCGGCATCCTGGGTTTGCACGCTATTGGCTGTACGCCAGAAATACCAGGTCTTATGAATCTCAGTTTGCGATTTATCCTGTGGAACAATGTGCATTTCATAACGGCAAGCCAGTTCAGGTAAAACTTGACCATTACTGATATCGGCATCGCTGGCAAGGCTAAAACTCGCTATGGTTAGGCAAACAGTAAACTTCAAAACAGTGATTATTTTCATCGTGATATTTCAATAGGGATTAAACAGAAAAGGGATACACAAAATATCCCTTTTCTTAAAGTGTGATTCATCTGCCATTAGCAGACGAGAGTAGCCCGTTTATTTTCTGTTATGGTGATCATGATGGTCATGATGCTTAGTGAACCCCAATGCTTCCGCCATCACATGATAAATCACGTTTTGCTCAACAATACCGTGAAACAAATGCGCCTGCGGACCGTTGGCAAAGATAGCAACGTCTTCAGCCGCATGGGTTTCAGCTCCCATGGGTACGATGGATTCTTGCAAATAATCATGGTGTTCAACCGTCTCCTTGCTCAGTGTTGGACGACCGATTGCTGCGCTATACGAGGTGGGGGTATGGCCTTCACTACCTGATGCCCAACCGGGTGTGACTGGCGTGGTAAATGTTTTTGAACCGGCTACTTGCTGGTTTGATGCACCAGTATAGCCAGGGCCATTGGCGTAGTTAAGCGTTGTGTAAGGTAGTCCCAATAAGTCCAGTGTCGGGCTGGCTTCGCCTACGCCTTGTGCCAATCCTAAAATAGGGTTGCCGCGTACAGGGTAACCACCAATGGTGAAGACATGGCTATGGTCGGCAGTGACGATGACCAGGGTATCTTCAAGGTTAATTTTTTTGACAGCAGCCTCGACAGCGGCAGCCAATTGCTGAGTATCTGATAACGCACGGAAGGCATTACCGGCATGATGAGCATGGTCAATACGCCCGCCTTCAACCATTAAAAAATAGCCATTACTATTCTTTTTCAGGATGTCGATGGCTTTGGTAGTCATCTCGGTTAATGAAGGTTCACCCGCCTTGTCATGGGCTACGCGATCGGCTTCGTAATGTACATGCGAGGGTTCGAACAGACCCAGTAAATGATCTGTTTTGTTGGGGTCGATGGCATCAAACTGGGCTTTGTTCCACACATAGTTGGCTTTGCTGTGCTTACTGACCCATTCTGCGGTCAGGTCACGGCCATCTTTACGTTTACCGGCGCTGCCGTATTCAGGATCAGTAACCGTATTCGGTAAAAAGCGGGCACGGCCGCCGCCCAATGCGACTTCTATACCTCCACTGATATTGTAATCAACCAACTGTGCAGCTATGTCGGGTACGGTGGCTCCGGCTGGGCGATCAGAGTCCGCTTCCCAGTCACGGTTTGCGGTATGCGCATAACAGGCAGCTGGGGTAGCATGAGTAATGCGTGCAGTAGAGACAACCCCAGCCGACATGCCATTTTGTTTGGCTTGTTCCAAAATGGTCGCCAGCTTGTTAGCATCAATCACGCCCGCACTGGGTTCGCTACGTAATATTGTATGATTGACTGATAAAAAGCCATCATTGGATTTCACGCCGGTCACCATCGCGGTCATAGTGGGTGCTGAGTCTGGGGTTTGCTGATTGACACTGTAAGTTTTGGACAGTGCCAAATATGGGAATTTTTCAAAGCTTAATGAGTTTTCTTCACCGTGGCCGCCTTTTTGTTGGCCGTCAAAAATACGCGAGGCAGTAATGGTTGATACCCCCATGCCATCGCCTACGAACAAGATAACATTTTTGGCATGTCTGACATTAGGGTGTAGGTGCATGGCATCCACCACAGTTTTTCGGCCAGCTTTAAACCAGTCTTCTGGGCTAGGTTCATCGGCTTGGGCAATACTGACAATCAGCAAGGTGGTAACAGCAACAACACTGAGGTTTTTTACGAATAGCATGGATTATTCTCCTGGGTACATGGGGTTGACGGACTCATTAAGCTTTTGGAATTTTCGCGCATCAAAAATATAGATGACGCGGATACTACTTAAGAGTTGTGACAGGAATATGAAATGTGGTGAATTCAACTAACAATTAATATCAACAAATAATCTACCGCTCGCCATTTAAAGCAACCCTAAGAAAATATACTTGACAAACACACCCTATTAATACTTATATCTACCCAGCGTATTGTGTTTTGCACAACACGCTGCTTAGTTAAACACACATAATTATAAAGCGAGGAGTGTTATGGATATTGTTACAACAAAATTAGGACTGGAAATGCTGCTAAGATGGGGGCATTTTTTAGGCGGCATCACTTGGATCGGTTTACTGTATTACTTTAACCTGGTACAAACCGAATATTTTAAAGAAGCCTCTGGCGATGCCAAATCCGATGCTATTCAAAAATTAGTACCGCGTGCGTTATGGTGGTTCCGTTGGGGGGCAATGTTTACCTTGGTGACGGGTCTTGGTATTTTTGCCGTAAAAGGCGGCGGTATGTCGGTGGATATTTACGTAGGTGCGCTACTGGGCGTATTTATGTTCACCAACGTCTGGCTTATTATCTGGCCGAATCAACAAATAGTGATTGCTTCAGCAACTCAGGTTGCTAGCGGCGGTACTGCTTTACCAGAAGCTGCCGATGCCTTGGCAAAAGCCGGATTGGCATCAAGAACCAATTTTTTGTTTTCCGTACCCATGTTGTTTTTCATGGGCGCTTCAGCGCATTACCCACACCCGTTTCATATAGTGGCGTTCATTCTTGCCGTAGCGATTATTTTGGCTTTGGAATATAACGGCGCGTACCCTATGATTAAAAACCATAGCCTGGTACAAAAACTACCCGCCGCCGGAAAAATAGGCCCATGCGCCAGCATTAAAGGCGTTATCCACTGCGGTTTAGGCTTAACTGTGGTGCTGTTTTTGATTTTAGATTTACTGTAAGTTAATCTTAACAATAGCCGTCAGGGAGACGGCTATTTTCTCCTAAGGAACGCGCACGAAATAACTTGAGCAAGTTCATGCTTCGACAGGCTCAGCACGAACGGTGGTGGCGTTTAAGTTGTTCAAGTTATTTCATGCACGTTCCTAAGTTAATCGGCTTAACTTTTGTTACAGCCCTTAGGAATCATCCAGGACTGCGCCAACTTATCGTGTTTAGCATACGCAGCAACAGGAATTTTCTCACCCGTTAAGCGCTCTATTTGCTCAACACTGACCAAATAATCGTCCAAATTGCTCTTGGTAGCCTCTTGAGTATTAGGCACTATCCAAGCGATAGCTTGCTCATCTTGCCCTACGCCGCGCACTACCACTTTCCAAAACGCATCAGGTGTTGCTACACCATGTGACTCAACAAAATAATCATCGACAGTATTTTCACCCCAAATAACCCCACCAATCACCAGTAATTCATCAATATCACGGTAACATTCAATAATTTCTTCAGTTAATAACCATGCACCCCGGTTCATATTAGCCGCTTGTGGCAAAATATTGGTCATGGTATTGCTGGCTTTAATAGCCGTCGCTGAAAAGTCTAAATGATTAGCCGGTACTTGATGGCCGCGATCGTAATTTTGACCATAAGCCTTGGCCGTTTTTTGCTGACACTCTTTAGGTACATTAGGGTCAAGAAAAAATCTGTCATTACGCGGTGCAGAACCCGTGTCACGCTGTGGATTATATTGAAACTTAACCGCGCCGCGTCGGTTACAATCTAACCAAACGGTAAAACCTTCATAATCTAATTTGATTAACTTACCGGGCTTAAGCGCCTTAGACGCTTTAGGCACTTTAGGCGTTTTAGCAAGTAATTCATACGTTGTTGGCCGTGCCACCTGCGCAGCGTGTGGTAACTGCGAACACGAGGTTACTATCAGAACAATAAAACTTAAAACAAGATAATACATAAACAGCACATCCGCTTATTAAAGCGGCTGAATGTACACTAATTAACGCACTATAAAAAATATTTTATACATTACCGCATATTATTTACAAATAGCGCACGGTCACAGTGTTTTTAAATATTTCATTCAAGGTGATTAATGCCCAACGTTTCACTCATGAAATGCCATCAAACTACGGCCTTGCGTTTTTAACCAACGCCGATGCTGCTTATAATCCGGCAAATGCTCGGTGACTAAATCCCAAAATTGCTGAGAATGATTTTTCACCTGAATATGACACAGCTCATGCACAACCACGTATTCCAACACTTCCGGTGGCGCTAAAATCAGTAACCAATTAATATTAATGTCACCTTGAAAGCCACAACTGCCCCAACGACTTTTCTGCGATTTAATAGTAATGGAGCGGGGAAATAATTTCTTACTCGCGGCATGCTGACTTACCGCAACCTGTACTTGTACTAGGGTTTGTTGTTTCAGCCACTGTAGCAAAGCCTTTTTAATCGCGTCACTTTGCTGCTCAATCAACAAGCCATCGGGTAGATACGCAGTAAAACAATCAGTAAAATCAATTTTTACCCGCTTTAACTTTGTAACACCTATAGCAAGCGTGTACATTTGCCCTCTATAAAGAATCTCTGTCCCTTGTGCGTATACATCAGGAATAGGACTGCCCTGTACTTGAATTGTTTGTGCTATTTTTGCCAGCGTTTGCTCAATCCACTGACGCTTTTCCTGCACAAATTGCGCTATGCGCTTATCAGATACCCCGTGCAATGGCGCAACAACCTCAACGTTGTCTGCTTTAACAACAATGCGAACACGCGTAGCACGGGCACTGCGTTTTATCTGGTAAGAAAAAGATAGCGTAGGCATATAAAAAATAGAAGATAAGGTTTTTAAATCACGTCCAAAGTCGCTGTAACAGTGGCTGTATTGGTATTTCAATCAACCAAATTGATTTGATTTGATTTCATAAATTACCTCGAAAAACACACAAAAACCTGAACCCAATCACTGTGCTATTGCTTGATTTTTGTACCTTTGCTGTTTTTATGGATAAAACCCAGCCACTCACAACGCGAAAAATACCAAAACCACACTCACTAGCCCCAATACAAACACAAAAATCAAAGAAATCACGCCCAAAATCAGCATAAATGGATTAACCAAGGTGGTAATACTGATGTAAGAACCCAGCATTCCTTTAGCCTCTCTCAGCATAAAACTGACTGACCACAAGCCCTTGGTTGCACTTAAAAAACTAAGTTTAGTTACATTACCCGCGCGAAAACTTTGTACAGATTGTTTAATCTCCTGCTGAGCATCGCCCATCATGTGCCCCGCTATATCAGGCAAGTCTTTCAACTCTTCCAAAGACCACCAAAAGCGCAGCAAAATCAATAACGGCATTGCCGTCAAACTAACAACAATCAACGTCAATGGCAAAGCTAAATGTTTAAGCCAGCAATTCAGAGTATCCCGAAAAACCAATATACTGGAAACCTACTCTTTTATTGCGGACACGCACCATTCTCTCTGTATAGCTAGAGTTCGCAGTGTTTCGATTATCAAGTGGGTTTAACGATTTACGTCTCCGGGGTGCGTGCGGGGTCAGTCTCAAATCTGGGGTGAAAAATCCCCTGTGTCTATCAAGTGGCAAACCGAAACTGCCTACGAACACCAGCCATGTTTTTCAGTACTTGACCATCCAATTCAGCCCATTCCATGGCACCGACAAGCTTCTTCCAAAGGTCTTTCAATGTCGGATGATTTTTTTCCTTCATGAAGGTTTCCTGAAAACGTGTATTCAAGGTCATCAACTGGTGGATGATGTGCGCCATCTGCATGAATTGGAAATAATTCTTGAGTGCACGGT